>JBFLWO010000372.1:0-2979 GCA_040757755.1 Actinomycetota bacterium | reverse complement strand
ATGGCGCGCCAGCGCCGGGACGTGGGCGTGGGACGGGACACGCACGCAGGATACGGCGCCGCCGGGGGCCGCGGCCCGCGGCGGCCCGTCACACGCGCAGCGGCTTCTCCATCCGCAGCGCCCCCGCCGCGCGGAACAGCAGGCGCCCCAGCGGCCAGCGCCGGCGGCTGCGCACCGCGAAGCCGGAGGAGCGGTACAGGGCGATCGCCCCCGTGTTCTCGCCCGTCACCCACAGGGTGAGGCGGCGGCGGCCGAGCTCCCGCGCCTCCCGCTCGCACCGGTCGAGAAGCAGGCGCGCCACGCCGCGCCGGCGCGCCTCCGGCGCCACCGCCAGCTCCTCCACCCACGCCTCGTCCGCCGTGATGCCCCGGTCCGCGATCGTGGACAGCACCGCGAACGCCCGCATCGCGCGGAGCCAGCCGATCTGCCGCACCAGGCGGTCCGCCAGGCCCGCGTCGTGCTCGCGCCGCAGCGCCAGCCGCACCGCGCCGACGACGACGCCGTCGCGCTCCGCCACGAGCACCCGGGAGACGCCCGGGGCCCCGCGACCGACGAGGGTGACGAGGGCGTCCTCCGCCCGCGCCCCGAACGCGGGGCGGTACTTCGCGGCGAGCGCGGTCGCCAGGAGGCGCGCGACGGCAGGCGCGTCGTCGGGCGTCGCCGGGCGCACCACCGCGGGCCCCCCGGACGACGCGCCGCTCATGCCGGCCAGAAGAGCGCGGTCAGCGCCACCACCAGGTACACCCCGACCAGCGCGGCGCCCTCCACCCAGTTGCTCTCCCCGTCCGCGGCGACCAGGCCGAACGCGACGGCCCCGCCCGCGAGCGCCGTGAGCTCGAAGAACGAGAACGTGAGCGGCACCCCGTCGGCGAGGAGGGGGGAGAGCAGCACGATCACGGGGGCCATGAACAGCACGATCTGCAGTGTGGACCCCATCGCGATGTTCAGCGAGAAGTCCATGCGGTTCCGCCACGCGAGCTGCACCGCCACCATGTGCTCCGCGAGGTTGCCGATCACCGGCACCGCGATCAGGCCCATGAACACGGGGGACACGCCGATCGACTCGGCGGCGGGCTCGAGCGACCCGACGAGGATGTCGCCCAGCACGGCGACCCCCGCACCGGCGGCGAGGAGCACCGTGAGCGCCACCTTCCGGGACCACGGCACGAGCTCCACGTCGTGGTGGCCGGCGTCGTGCTCCGATCCGTCGCCGCCGCGCAGGTAGTAGGTGACGAACAGGGCGTACAGGACGAGGAACACGATCGACACGGCGTCCGACAGGCCCTGCAGGCGGTCGTCGCTCGGCGCGGCCGTCTCGGCGAACACCGTCGGCACCACGAGGCCCAGCACCGCGACGGCGAGGAGAACCGCGTTCAGGCCCGCGATCTCCCGGTTGAAGCGCTGGGTGCCGTTGCGCAGCCCGCCCAGGGCGAACGCGAGCCCCAGCACGAACAGGGCGTTCCCCAGGACGCTGCCCGCGATCGCCGCCTTCGCGACATCCCCGAGCCCCTCGTGCACGGCGAGCAGGACCAGAACGAGCTCCGCCACGTTCCCGAACGCGGCGTTCAGGATCGCGGAGAGCTTCGGCCCGGACGTCGCCGCGAGCTGCTCCGTGGCGAGCCCCACCACCCATGCCAGCCCGATCATCGCGAGGGCCGCGACCCCGAAGATCGCGGTGTCGGCGGCATCGCCGGCGGCGAGGAGGATCGCGGCGACGCTCGCCCCGATCGTGGCGGCGAACGACGAGATCTGCCATCGCGGCAGCACGGGGCGCGGGGTCACGGCGCGGCATCCTAGCCGTCTCGACTCGAAAGTCCGCATCGCGAGTCCCGGCGGGCTGCCGGTGAGCGACTTTCGCGTCGCACCGTGCGTGGCGGTGCGGCCACTCGGGGGTTCCTGAAGGACCCCCCGGTGCTCCGCTCCGGACGGGCCGTGGCACGCCGGGTCAGCCGGCCCGGGACACCTCCTCCGCCCGCGCGACGAGCCGGCGAAGCGACGGCACGACCTCGGCGCGCTGCGCCGGGATCCGGTGCGCCTCCGGCTCCGGCACCTCCACCTCCACGCTCACCAGGCACCCCGCGGGGTGCGGCGCGATGCGCCAGTCGTGCCGGATGTCCGACAGCAGGCACGACAGCAGCACCCGCCCGTCCTCGCGGTGGACCGCGACCTGCGTCGGGTACGGGAAGTCCGGCCATTCGCTCATGAACCGGGTCACGCCCCCGCCGGGGCCCGTCTCCACCCGGTCCATCCCCGCCCACCACTCCGGGAACCGCGACGGGTCGTAGAGCAGCTTGAACACCTCCTCCGGCGGGGCGTGGCACACGGCGGACTCGCGGAACCCGGGCACCGCTACACCCCCGGGACGGACGGGGAGATCACGGCGAGGGCCGCGCGGTCCCGCGCGAGCCGGGCGAGCTCGCGCTCCGGCTCGACCAGGCCGGCGACGGGCGGGCGGCCCAGGTCGACGAGCACGGCGGTGTACGCGTCACCGGCGGGACCCGCGCCGCCGAGGCGCCGCCACGCCGCCTCCGCCTCGTCCAGGCGGCGGCGCGCCAGGTCCGTGTCGCCGCGAGCCCCTGCGACGAGCGCCTGGATGCGGGTGAGGTGCGCCACGAGGGCCTCCGGTGCGTCGGCGGGACCGATCGGCTCGAACGGGACCCGCCCGAGCTCCTCCTGCGCGTCATCCGGGGCCCCGACTCCGGCGAGCGCCTCCGCGAGGCGCAGCCGCGCGAGGGCGCGCGGAAGGGGCGCCGACGTCCCGGCGAGGGCGCTGCGCAGCCGCGCCGCCGCCTCGCCGTGCTCGCCGGCCTGCAGCAGGATCGTGCCGAGGTCGAACGCCGCGACGGCCTCGTCGTCGGGGGTGCCGCGCGCGGCGGCGGACTCCGCGTTGCGGCGGGCGTCCTCGACCGCCTCGTCGTGACGCCCGAGCCGCGACAGGGCGTAGGCGCGGGCGGCGGCGAGCTGGGCCTCGAGCGACCG
>JBFLWO010000371.1:0-2980 GCA_040757755.1 Actinomycetota bacterium | reverse complement strand
GGGCGCCTGCTCGTCGCCGCGTGGGCGGCGACGTCGGCGATGGTCCTCGCTGGCGGGAAGGTCCTGTCCCCCCAGTTCCTCCTGTGGCTCCTGCCCGCCGTGTTCCTCGTCACCGGCCGCTACGGCACCTGGACGTTCGGCATCGCCGCCGGCGCGATGCTCCTCACCCTGTCGTACTTCCCGGGGCGCTACTGGACGCTGGTGGCGCTGGGCCGGCCGGAGATCGGGCTGCTCGTGCTGCGCGACCTCGCCCTCGTCGCGCTCGTCGCCGCCGCCTGGCCGCGGCCGCACATGGGCCCGCCGGCCACCGAGGTGCTCCCCACCCGCGCGGCCGACGCCGGGCGGCGCCCCGACCGCGCCGTCGCCGCGCGGTTCCTCGCGGACTGACCCGCGCCGGGCGCCCTACTCGCCGGGGACGCTGAAGCAGCGGATCGCGGTGGCGCGCCCGTCGGGCCCCGCCTCGATCACCGCCCCCTGCACCAGCACCTCCCCCTCCGCCGGGTCGAACCGCCCCGGGGCGGCGGTGAGGAACCGGCGCAGCACCTGGTCGGTGCGCACCCCGATCACCGAGTCGTGCGGCCCCGTCATCCCGAGGTCCGTGACGTACGCGGTCCCGCCGGCCAGCACCCGCGCGTCGGCGGTCTGCACGTGCGTGTGGGTGCCGACCACCGCGGTGACGCGCCCGTCGAGGTGGCGTGCCAGCGCGACCTTCTCGCTCGTCGCCTCCGCGTGGATGTCGACGAGGACGTGCCGCGCCTCCCGGCGCACCTCCTCCAGCAGGCCGTCGATGATCGCGAACGGGCTCGCGGTCGCCGTCATGAACACCGCGCCCATGACGTTCACCACCCCGAGCGGCTCCCCCGACGCGGTCGGCACCACCACCGTCGCCCGCCCCGGGGCCCGCACCGCGATGTTCGCGGGGCGCAGCACCCGCGGCTCGCCCTCGAGGAACGGCATCAGCTCGGTCTTGCGGAACGTGTGGTTGCCGCCCGTGAGGACGTCGACGCCGGCGGCGAGCAGGTCCCGCGCCTGCCGGATCGAGGTGCCCGCCCCCGACGCGGCGTTCTCGGCGTTCACCACCACCACGTCCGGGCGGTGCTCCTCGCGCAGCCCCGGAAGGCGCGCCAGGAGGGCACGGACCCCGACGCCCCCGAAGACGTCCCCGACGGCGAGGATCTTCACCGGGCCACGTCGAAGCTCGCGCGCACCACCTCGATGTGCACGTGGTTGCCCGCGTCGTTCGTGAACTGCGCCAGCTCCTGCTCCGCGATGCCCGACAGGTCCGCGACGCGCCCCACCGGAGTGCGACCCGCGCGCACGGCGTTCCCCACCTTCGGGCGCGGGACCCGGCCGGGGCTCTCGAGATGCGTGATGCGCACGAGGAGCCCCGCGACCCGGCCCGGCGCGACGAGAAGCTCGTAGCCGGCCTCCTTCCCGAACACGCGGTACGGGTTCACCCCCACCACCACCCCGTCCACGGGGGAGTACACGGTCGTGCCCGCCGCCGCGCCCACGTCGAGGGCCGCCCTCTCGGAGCCGGGGCGGCCGCGGCGCGGCGCGACCCGGGTGCGGATGCCGCCGCGATGCTCCAGGGGCACGACCGCCGGGGTCTCGACCGCGTGGTACGCGGCGGCGGTGACGGCGCTGCGCGGCACCGGCAGCTTGATGTCGACCCCGTCGGCGCGCGCCACCGTCACGTCCTCCGGGGTCCGCTCGGTCGCCAGGACCGGCGCGGGCACGGGGTCGGAGTGCGTCGACCGTGCCGACGCCCCCGCGAGCGGCAGCGCCCCCGACGGCCCCGAGCTCGCCGCGACGACGACGGCGAGGACCACGGCGGCGGCGATCGGCACGGCCGCGGCGGACAGGAGGAGCGTGCGGCGGCGGCGCTCACGGCGGCGGCGCATCGCCCTCCTGGCGGCCAGCTGTTCCCGGGTGAGGGCGGGCATGGCGGCCCAGGGTAACGGAACCGCGGGGCCGGGCGCACCGTCCCCCCCGGGGTGGGCAACTAAGATCGCTGCACGATGAGCGGGCGTCCGGCCCCAATGCCGCGCTGGGCCCAGGCGCTGATGGTCCCGGCGGCGCTCGTGGCCGTCTGGATCCTCGGCCAGGCGATCGGCCACGCCCTGTTCGTCTTCCTCACGAGCGCCGTCGTCGCGCTGCTCCTCAACCCGCTCGTGCGGCAGCTCAGGCGCCTGCGCATCCCGCGGGGCCTGGCGGTGCTTCTCGTCTACCTGTCGTTCGTCGCGGTCGCCGCCGGCGGCACGTTCCTCGTCATCGACCCGGTGCGCAGCCAGATCGAGGACATCCAGCGCAACATCCCCGCCTACACCGACCAGGCGGAGCGGCAGGCGCAGGGGCTGCAGGAGTTCTTCGACGACCGCGGCTGGGACGTGAACGTGCGGGAGCGCGCCAACGCCGCCATCGACGCGATCCAGGAGCGCTTCTCGGAGGCCGCCGAGGACGTCCTCACCTACTCCCTCGACGTGCTGAGCGCGCTCCTCACGTTCATCCTCATCATCGTGGCGTCCGTCTACATGCTGCTCGACGCCCCGCGCATCGCCCGCTTCGCCCGCCGCATCGGCGGGCCGGGGGCCGCGAGCCTGCTGCGCCGCACCGAACGGACCCTCGTGGAGTACGTGAAGGCGCAGATGCTCGTGTCGGCGATCATCGGGGTGAGCGCCGGCGCGATCCTCTGGATCTACGGGGTCACCGGGGTGTTCGACCTCGGCGCCACCTACGCGGTGGCGTTCGCCGCCTGGGTGTTCCTCATGGAGTTCGTGCCGTACGCCGGGCCGGTGCTGGGCGCGGTGCCGCCGACGCTCCTCGCCCTGTTCACGTCCCCCGTCACGGCGCTGTGGGTGGTGATCGCGTTCCTTGCCATCCACCAGCTCGAAGGGCACATCGTCGTACCGAAGGTGTTCGGCGGCGCGCTCGGGGTGCACCCCCTCGTCGTCATCTTCGGCCTGCTCGTCGGCGCGGA
>JBFLWO010000370.1:0-2981 GCA_040757755.1 Actinomycetota bacterium | reverse complement strand
GTCGGCGCTGGGGGCGTGGGGCCGTCGGGGCTTGCGCGGGCGCGCCGCGGCGCGCTGCCCCTGGCGTTCCCGCCCGAGGCTCGTGGTGTGCCGGCGGCGATGGTGCGGGGCGTCGCCGACGTCCTGATCGGAGGTGGTCTCGACGTCCACCTGGAGCCGGTGGGCGCCGCGGCGCTCCTTCCCGGCGTCTGGGCGCGGGTGGCGGTGGCGGCGCTCGGGCTCGGCGGAATGTGGCAGGTCCTCGCGCGCCCGCGCCCGGACGTGGGCATGGCGACGGAGGTCACCGGGCGCGGCCACACGATCCGCGTGGACGAGCCGCCCGAGTCGGTGGCGAGGACAGGGGCCCGATGTCGACGGAAGTTCTCGCGGCGGCACTCGCCGGCTGCTTCTGCGTCGCCGTGCCCTGGGGCGCGCGCAAGCGCCGCATCCCGGTCGAGCGGGTCCGGGCGTCCGTGCGGCCCCGGCGCGCCGTGGGCGAGCCGCGCCACGGCTCATACGAGGCCCTCGTGCGGACCTCGGCGCCTGCCGAGGTGATCGCGCCCGCCGTGGATCTCGCGAAGCGCTACTGCTGGGTCACGAACACGCTCCGCCACCCGCCGGAGATCGCCTACCGGATCGAGCAGGAGCCCTGCCGCTCGGGTCGGCACCGGCCCACCGACAAAAGGTTCTAAAAGAACTAAACGAGACAAAGGGCGATGGGCTACGATCGTCACCATGGCCAAGAACCCCTTCACCCCGACCTTCGGCGTCAGCCCCCCGCTCCTCGTGGGACGCTCGGACCTGCTGGACGAGTTCGCCGAGGCTCTGGAGGAGGGGCCCGGCTCCCCGGGGCGAGCCACTCTCTACACCGGCCCGCGCGGAACGGGGAAGACCGTCATGCTGAACCAGGCGGGAGAGATCGCCGAGGAGCGGGGATGGCTCGTCATCCACGAGACCGCCGACGCCGGACTCCTCGATCGCCTCGCTCGGGAGCACCTCCCCCTACTCCTCGACAAGTTCGATCCTGCGGCGACGACGACCCGGCTCAGGGGGCTTACGGGTCCCATGGGGATAGGCGTCGCCTGGGAGTCCGAGGACGATCACGATCCGGCTCCCGGCCTCAGGACGCAGCTGACGCTCCTTTGTGAATGCCTGAAGCCGCAGGAGACGGGCGTGCTCATCACCCTCGACGAGATCAACCGCACGCACGTCGACGATCTCCGGCGCCTTGCGACGACGATTCAGCACCTGTTTCGAGAAGAGCGGGAGGTGGCGTTCGTGGGGGCGGGGCTGCCGAGCGCGGTGAGCGCGATCCTGAACGAGGACGTCTTGACGTTCCTTGCGCGGGCCGATCAGCACACGCTCGGGCCCGTCGCCACGGAGGACGTCATGGCCGCGCTCGTGGAGCCGATCACGGCGGGCGGAAGGACCATCTCAGGACGCCAGGCGGCTCGCGCCGCGGAGGCCACGGGCGGCTATCCGTTTCTCATCCAGCTCGTCGGCTACCACATCTGGCGGCAGAGCTCCGACGTCAAGGTGATCTCCGCAGGGGACGTCACCGCCGGGATCGCGCAGGCCGAGCGCCGCCTCGGGAAGCTCGTCTTCGAGCCCACGCTCAAGGGGCTGTCCGACGTCGATCGAACCTTCCTGGTCGCCATGGCGCGCGACGACGAGCCGTCGGCCATGAGCGACATCGCCGAAAGGATGGGGGTCGACAGCAAGTACGCGAGCGTCTACCGAGGTCGCCTGATCGAAGGCGGAGTGATCGAGCCCGCGGAGCAGTACGGGCGGGTGCGGTTCACGAACCCGTACCTTCGCGACTACCTTCGGGAGCATGTCGCGTATCACGCCCAGGGGCGCACCTCTCGACGCGGCGGGAGGCAGCGTCGCTCACCGTGAGCGACGGTCTGCGCAAGAGGCACCCCAAGCGCGACGGGATCGAGCGCGACTTCGTTCCGCTCTACGGGCAGCCGATCGACACCCTCCTCGCGTCCGCCGGGTGACCCCGACACGGAACCAACGCACGCAGGAGTGCTTGCCGAGCAGGACGACGGCCCGAGCGTCCTCGACGCCGTGCTCGCGGCCCACCGGCGCCCGTGAGCGACACGCTCACCGTGCTCATGGGGGCCGTCGCGCCGGGTGCTCGAGTCGGCCCGGGCAGCGCCCGACGCGTTCGCGGGTGCGGCATCCGCGGATGATGTCGCTTCCCTCGGCAGCGCCCTTCCCGGCCGCCTCACGGATCTCGTCGCCGACCGGTGCCGGCGGTGTGTCGCGCTGCTGACCGGGGGCGCGCGCGGGACGTGACCCGCCCGCCGGGCCCGGACGCGGTAAGAACCGCGGGCGTGCCGGACAGAGAGGGTCCGGCATGACCGACGACGCCCCGCGACGCGACAGGTTCGAGGCCCTCTACCGGGAGCACCGACGCCCGATCGTGGCGTTCGCGATGCGGCGGGTGCCGGCGGACCGGGTGGAGGACGTGGTCGCCGACACCTTCCTCGTGGCGTGGCGGCGCCTGCCGGAGGTGCCGGCGGACGCGCTTCCGTGGCTGTACGCGGTGGCGGGGCACGTGGTGCGAAACGACGCCCGCGCCGCGCGCCGCGGGGCGCGCCTCCTCGCGAAGGCCGCCGCGCAGGGGGAGGCCACGGGAGGCGCGATGGGCGTGGAGGAGGCGGACGGCCCGCTCGACGGGCCGCTCGGCGCGGCGCTGCGGGCGCTCTCCCCCACCGACCGCGAGACGCTGTTCCTGGCGGCGTGGGAGGGCGTGAGCGGCCGCCGAGCGGCGACCGCGGCGGGCTCCACGCGGGCGGCGTTCGCGGTGCGGCTGCACCGGGCGCGGCGGCGGCTCGCCGGGCTTCTGGAGGAGTCGAACGAGGCGGGGTCCGCCCCCACGGCCGCGCCGCTTCGCACGGAGGAGACATGACGGGCCACGAGGTGATGGAGCGGCTTCGGCGGGCGGACCCCGCCGGTGACGCCGCCGTCGACGCCCACGAGGCGCGGGGTCA
>JBFLWO010000369.1:0-3001 GCA_040757755.1 Actinomycetota bacterium | reverse complement strand
GACGCCGGGGCTCGTCCCTGCGGGCCTCAGGTCACGCCGCGCCCGCGACGACGCGCGGGAAGAGCACGTTGTTCTCCAGGTGGATGTGCAGGTGCAGGTCCGCCTCCAGCTCCCGCAGCCCGTCCAGCGTCGCGCGGTGCGTGTTGCACATGGCGGCGCTCATGTCGTGGCCGCCGGTCAGGTCGCGGATGCGCTCCAGCGCGGCGCCGACCGTGACGTGCTCGGCCTCCAGGCCCTCCAGGTCACCCGAGTCGATGGGGGCGCCGGCGCGGCAGGCGGGGAAGAGGCGCTCCTCCTCGTCCACCAGGTGCGCCTCGAGCTCCGCGCGCATCGCCTCGAACACGTCCCTCACCACCGGCATCTCAGGCCGCTCCGCCCCGTGCACGCGGGCGACCTTGTCGACCATCGCCGACAGCCGCGGAAGCTCCGCGCGCAGGAACTCGTGGTGGGTGTCGACGATGTGGTCGCACAGCTCGGCGAGCGGCGCGCCCGACCAGTCGACGCCGTCCGGCGCCCCCGTGCCGGCGGCGGCCTCCAGCTCCAGCTCGGCGACCACGGCGGACGCGTCGACGCCGCGACGCGCGCATGCCTGGGCGAGGGTGCGCTTGCCGCCGCAGCAGTAGTCGACGCCGTGCCGCTCGAACACGCGGGTTCGGGACGGGCGTTCGATGACAAGCTCGGCGACGGTACGGGAGGGGTCGACAGGCATCGGGTCTCCACTTCGCTCGACGGGGATTCGGGACCCGCGATGGATACCCCGCCGCCCACCCGTCCCGCATCGCGGGCGACGACGATCTTCCCTGTGGAGAAATACCGATCCGGCCGCGCGCCGCGGCCCGCGGTCACAGCACCCAGCGGTCCTCCCGGATCAGCGGCGTGGCGGTCCCCTCCGCGTCGAGGCCGTCCACCTCCACCTGCGGCCCCCCGATCATGAAGTCGGTGTGGACGCGGGAGACGGACATCCCCATCTCCCAGCGCTCCGCCGGGGTGAGGTCCGCCGCGCCCTCCACGCACGACGCATACGCCGCGCCGTACGCCACGTGGCACGCGGCGTTCTCGTCGAACAGCGTGTCCTTGAACAGCACCCCGGTGCGCGCCACCCCGGAGTCGCCGGTCACGAGCGCCACCTCGCCCAGCATCGCGGCGCCGTCGTCGCGGGTGAGCTGCCCCTCCACGGCGTGGGCGCCGCGCGCGGCCCGCACCTCCGCGATGCGCCCCTCCCGGAACGCCACCTCCAGGCCCTCCACGAGCACCCCTCCCGTGACGAGCGGCTTCGTCGCCCGCACGTGCCCGGTGGTGCGCCGCCGGTCCGGGGTGGTGAACACCTCCTCGGTCGGGAGGTTCGGGATGAACGCCAGGCCCGACGCGAGGGTCGCGGCGCCCCCCTCCCACACCGAGCCGGGCAGGAGGCCCACCGTGAGGTCCGTGCCGGGGCCGCGGAAGCGGACGGCGTCGAACCGCCGCGCCGTCAACGCCTCGGCCCGGGCGCGCAGCTCCCGGTCGCGGGCCCGCCACGCCGCCGCGGGATCCGGCGTGTCGAGGCGCATCGCCGACGCGAACGCGTCCCATAGGCGGTCCAGGTCCGGGGTGCCGAAGATCGCCTGCGCCCACCCCGCCGTGGGGAACGCGCACACGCACCAGTTCGCCCGCCCCTCCAGCGCCGCCCGCCGCAGCACCTGGTTCACGGGCATCTCGTCGCGGCGCGCCCGCTCCGGGTCCGCCGCGGACAGGAGATCCGGCTCCGGGTTGCCGGTCACCGCGATCATCGCCGCGCCGTCCAGCGCAGCCTTCGCCCGCTCGTCCAGCCACGGCGGCGACCAGGACAGGGAGTCCCCCGGCGCGTGCCGCAGACGGGACAGCTTCACGTGCTGGTCCCAGTACCAGGCGTCGACGAAACGGGCGCCGCCCGCGTACGCCGCCTCCGCGACGGCCCGCACCAGCTCCGCGTGCTCGACGTAGCCGGTGAGGAGCAGGTCCTGCCCCGGCTGCAGGTTCACCCCGGCGCCGACCACCAGCTGGGCCAATGCCTCCACGCGCGCGGCGCGGCCGTCGTCGCTCACCCCGTCACCCCCGATCGCCGATGAACCGCCCCATCCTGCCACGGGCGGCCGGGGAGGGCGTCAGGCCTCGTCCTGCCCCATCGCGAAGCCGCGGCCGACCGCGAGCACCGCGTGCTCGAGGATGGACTGCAGGCACGGGAGCGCCAGGTTGTCGGTGACGGCACCGGAGCGGATGAGGTCCTCCGCCTCCTGCACGATCGCCGCGGCGAACCGCATGTGCTCCACGAGCACCGACTCGCCGCCCTCGCCCTGCAGGCCGCCGCGGAACCCGGCGATCTCGGCGCGGCCCGCGGACGCCGACGGGTTGCCCGTCTCCAGGGAGTCGCCCACCACCCGGACGAAGCGGCTCGCCGCGCGGCGAAGCTGCACCTCGCTGCGCCGGGCCGCCACGGTGGGGACACGGTCGTCGTAGCCCGACAGGACGCGCTCCACGATGTCGTCGATGCGCGCGTTCAGCTCCCGCGCCAGCTCCGGGCAGCGGGGAAGCTCGAGCTTGCCGGGGGCGGGGCGCAACCGCGCGGGGACGGGCGCGCCGCGCTGCGAGAGCCACTCGCGCAGCTCCTCCAGCTCGAAGCGCCGGTGGCCGCCGACGGTGCGGTGGGAGGGCAGGCGGCCCTGGTCGGCCCAGCCGCGGATCGTCGCGACGCTCACGCCGATCATCGCCGCGGCCTCGCTCGCGGTGAGGGACCTCCGTCCCGGCTCCAGCCGCCTCTCACGGGCACCGAGCCAGCGCCTGTCCTCGTCGATCGTCGACCCCTCCCTGTCGTCGCCCCGCGGGCCAGGCCGCCCGCGGCCGCAATATATCCCACGTTCGGGGCCCAATGCCATCACATCCGCCAACAGGTTCTCGGTGGTTTGGATGGGGGAGGAGTCCGGCCCGCGCCGGCGAAGGGAACGCCATGGCGGGGCCCCCCCCCCCCCCCCCCCGGGGGGGGGCCCCC
>JBFLWO010000368.1:0-3011 GCA_040757755.1 Actinomycetota bacterium | reverse complement strand
CCGCCACCTGCGTGCGGATCGCCTGGAAGGCCGCGCCCGCGTCGGCGACCCTGCCGGCGCCGTGCGCCACCTCCTCCCGGCCCGCCGCCATCGCCTCCACGGCGTGCCGGGTCTCGCCCTGGATGTCGCGGATGATCTCCGCGATGGAGGCCGCCGCCTTCTGGCTCTCCTCCGCGAGCTGCCGCACCTCCTCCGCGACCACCGCGAAGCCGCGGCCCTGCTCGCCGGCCCGCGCCGCCTCGATCGCGGCGTTCAGGGCGAGGAGGTTCGTCTGCGAGGCGATCTGGTCGATGGCGCCGACGATCTCCCCGATCGCCTCGCCGCGCGCGCCGAGGCCGGCGACGACCCGGGACGCGTCGTCGACGCGCTGCTCGATCCTCTCCATCGCCGCGGTCGCCTCGCGCACCACCGCGGCGCCCTGGTCGGCGACCTGGTCGGTCTGCTCCGCGACGGCCGCCGCGGCCTCGCCGCCCTCCGCGACCCGGGCGACGCCGGCGGCCATCTCCTCCACGGTCGCGGAGGCGGTCTGCGTGCTGTCCGCCTGCTCACCCGACCCGCGGGCCACGTCGGCGACGGTGGACGCGATCTGCCCGACCGCCTGGCCGGACTGCTCCGCGGCCGCCGCCATCTCCTGCGCGGCGGCGCTCTGCGTGCGCGCGGCGGCCTGGACCTGCCGCACGATCTCCCGCATCGCGGCGATCATCGCGTCGAACGCCCGCGACACCGTGCCGACCTCGTCACGCCCGGCCTCGCCGACGGCGACGGTGAGGTCCCCCGTGGCGGCCGCGCGGGACGTCGCGGCGAGCCGGGCGAGGGGCCGCGTGATCGAGCGGGTGATGAGGAGGGCGAGGAGCACCGCGAGCGCCACGACGAGGGCGAGCGCGCCGATCACGAGGAGCCGGGCCGTGTCCGCCGACGCCCCGGCCTTGTCCACCCCGGCGACGAGCGCGTCGGCTTCCTCCTCCACGAGCGCGTCGAGGGAGGTGCGGGCCGCGGTGTTCGCCGGGGCGACCTTCTCCTTCACGATCGCCGCGGCGCCGTCGCTGTCGCCGCGCTCCGCCGCGGCCCGCGCCGCGTCGACGGTCGCGACGTACGCGGCGTGCTTGCGGTCCACCTCCTCCAGGTGTCCCGCCGTCCGGGCGTCGCCCGCGCGCAGCGCCGCGACGCCGTCGCGCCAGGCGGCGCCGGCGTCGTCGAACTCGGTGAGGAACGCGCGGTCCCCGGTGAGCAGGAAGCCACGGAACGCCGCCGCCTGGCGGGCCACCGCGGTCTGCAGCGTGAGGGCGGTCGCCCGGTTCTCGGCGGTCACCTCCACGAGCCTTCCGTACGTGCCGGTGGCGGAGCCGAGCTCCACCACCGCGATCGCCCCGAGTCCGGTCGTGAGGGCGACCACGAGGCCGAACGCCGCGCCGAGGCGGCGTCCGATGCCGAGGTCGGACAGGCGACGTCGCCCGCCTGCCGGGTGATCCGCGCCCCCGCCGGTCACCGCCGGGATCGCGTCGGTCCTGCTGCCCATGGTCGTGCCACCTCCTGGCCGGTTCGAGACGGGGACCCGACCGCCCGTGTGCGGCCCCGGCTCATGCTGTCTCGACTCGACATCGGCACATTTGAGTCGTTAGGCACAAACTCTTGTAAGAAATACCTACTCGGGGCGGCGGAACGCCGGCGAGAAGCCGATCCGGCGATCCCTCGGTCCGCACACGCGATGCCGTCACCCTTGCGGCGCGCGACACCCGGTCTCCCGGGGGTCCGCACGAGGACGCCGACGCCGTACATCACGCGGCGGCCTGCCCCCGGTCAGCCCCCTCGCACGGGGTCCGTGGGCGCGGCGGGGAGGGGCGTCCCGGCGGCGGGCGGCCAGCGCTCCTCGGGCCGCGCGGGAGGGATGGCGGCGCCCTCGAGCCGCGCACGGCCCGGGTCCATCGCCTCGTACGGGCGCGCGACGGGGGCCCGCCAGGCGACGTAGGTCCGGCAGGCGGCGTCGGGGTCGCCGGGGGTGGCCGCGATCGCCTGGGCGAGGGCGTGGGCGTCGGCCAGGCCGATCCCGGCGCTCGCCCCGGTCTCCGGCCCGAAGAAGTGCGCGGCGTCGCCGACGAGGACGACGCCGGGCGCCCACCAGTCCGGGCAGGTGAGGAGCTCGGGCTCGCTGTAGAGGACCTCGTCGATGGACCGCAGCCCGCCCACCCCGCCGGCGGCGGCGGGCAGAAGCGCGCTCCACGACGCGACGAGGGCGTCGAGGCCCGGGGCGAGCGCCGCGTCCCGCCCCACCCTGTCGGTGGTCCTCCACCCGAACGACCCCTCGGGCCAGCTGATGAGCCCGATGTGGCCGCCGCCGGAGAGGTACTCCATCGCGAAGGACTCCTCGACGGGCACTGGGCTCATCCACTCGATCTTCCCCTCCGCCATCGGGGCGAGCTCGGCGGGGAGCCCCGCCATGGAGCGCACCCGGGAGCGCATGCCGTCGCAGGCGACGACGAGGTCCGACGCGATGATCTCCGTCCCCCCGGCGCCGTCGACGGCGACACCGGTCACCCGGCCGTCCGGGTCGCGGCGCAGGCCGGTGACGGCGCGCTCGTGGAGGACCGGCACGCCGGCGGCGAGGGCGTGGAGGACCTTGCCGACCTCGACGGCGATCGCGGCGCACGACCCGTCCGGCCGGGGGGCGATGGGGCGGCCCGCGGCCCGGACCTGGTCGAGGAGACCGAGCTCGGCGAGGGCGTCGTGGCCGTGGTGGCCGAGCATGAAGCCGCGCCGGACGTAGGCGCCCCGCGGCATGCGCTCGACGACGACCGGGTCGATCCCCCGGTGGCGAAGCAGGCGCGCCACGCCGAGCCCGACGAGGCCGCCCCCTGCGACGACCACGCGCATCGCGGCCCACTCTACCCCCGCCTGGCGTGCCGGCCGGCGACTCCCGCCGCGGGGCCCGTCGGGCTCCTCGGCCAGTGTCCCGCGTCGCAGGTTCCTTGACGCTCTGGCGAGCGAAAAGTCCCCGCCGGACGGGGGACGCAGGG
>JBFLWO010000367.1:0-3017 GCA_040757755.1 Actinomycetota bacterium | reverse complement strand
CTCGCCGCCGCCGGCGTCGCCGTGCTGCCGCCCGGCCACCCCGCCCACCGCGTGTCCGCCGCCGACCTCGTGCGGCGCGCCGACGCCGGAGGGGCCGTCCCCGCCGCCCCCCGGTACCTGCGCCTGCCGGACGCGGAGGTGAACCGCCGCCGCGCCGAGGCCGCCGCGAGCCGGCCGGCGGCATGAGCGCGGGGCGTGCGATCGTGCCGGGGGTGGGCGTGCGGGACATGGGCCTCCTCGACGTCGACGACGTGCTCGCGATCGAGCGCGCCGCGTACCCCTCCCCGTGGTCCCGCTCCATGTTCCTCGGCGAGCTTCTGTGCGACGACACGATCGCCCTCGTCGCCGTCGAGGAGGAGCGCGTCGTCGGGTACCTGCTGGCCTCCGACCAGGCCGGGTCCTGGCACGTCCTCAACGTGTGCGTCCACCCGGATCGCCGGCGGGGCGGGGTGGGGCAGACCCTCATGCGGGAGCTCTTCCACCGCGCCGGCGCCCGCCCGCACCGCGGCTTCACCCTGGAGGTGCGGGTGTCGAACGCGGCGGCGATCCGGCTGTACGAGCGCCTCGGCTTCACCTCCCACGGGGTGCGGCCCGGGTACTACTCGGACAACGGGGAGGACGCCCTCGTGATGTGGCGCGGCGGGTCGCCGGAGACGGCATGACCGGGCCGATCCTCGCGATCGAGACGTCCTGCGACGAGACCGCCGCGGCGTGCGTCGACGGCCGCGACGTCCTGTCGAGCGTCGTCGCGTCCCAGGCGGAGCTGCACTCCCCCTACGGCGGGGTGGTGCCGGAGGTCGCGGCGCGCCACCACCTCGGCACCGTGAACGCCGTCGTCGACCGTGCCCTGGACGATGCCGGCGTCACCCTCGCCGACGTGCGGGCCGTCGCCGTCACGCAGCGGCCCGGCCTGATCGGCGCGCTCCTCGTCGGGGTCGCCACCGCGAAGGCGCTCGCGTACGCGGCGCGCAAGCCGCTCGTCATGGTGGACCACATGCTGGGCCACATCTCCGCGGTGTGGCTGCGGCCCGTCGCGCTCGACCCGCCGTTCGTGAGCCTCGTGGCGTCCGGCGGCCACACCCGCCTCGACCTCGTGCGCGACTACCGGGCGCCGCGGCTTCTGGGCCAGACCCTCGACGACGCCGCGGGGGAGGCGGTCGACAAGGGGGCGCGCCTCCTCGGCCTGGGCTACCCGGGCGGGGCGGCGCTGGAGCGGCTCGCCGCCGGGGGGGACCGCGGCGCCGTCGCGTTCCCGGTGGGGCTCGCCGGTCGCGGCGCCGGCTCGTGGGACTTCTCGTACGCCGGCGTGAAGACCGCCCTGCTGTACGCGGTGCGGGAGGCGGGGGACGGCCTGGACGACGCGCGCCGCGCCGACCTCGCCGCCAGCTACCAGGAGGCGGTGATGCGGCCCCTCGCCGACCGGCTCGTCGGCGCCGCCGTGGCGCACGGGGTGCCGGCGGTGGCCCTCGGCGGCGGGGTCGCCGCCAACGGGCGGCTGCGGGAGCTCGTCGCCGAGCGGGCCGGCGCCGCGGGCCTGCGGCTCGCCGTGCCGGACCGCGCGCTGTGCACCGACAACGCCGCGATGATCGGGGCCGCCGCCCAGTTCACCGACCCGGTGCCGTGGCCCGACTACGTCGCCCTCGACGCGATGGCGACGAGCCCCCCGGGCGGGATCGCGGCGTGAGACGGGGGGCGCGCTGGGCGCGTCGGATGGGGCTCGGCGCCGCCGGGGCGCTCGCCGCCGGCATCCCCGCGGTCGCCGGCACCGTCGCCCCAGGGGCCGTCGACGCGGGACTCGCGTGGCGCGACGTGCTGCCGCAGCGGGCGCCCGTCCTTCCCGCCCCCGGCGACGTCGAGGAGGCGATCCTCCTCCTCGCCGACCCGCCCGCCGCCGACGCCGCCCCCGGGGAGCGCGCCGCCGCGGCCGCCGCCATCAGCCGCCGCCACGACGAGCTCGCCCCCGTCCTCGCCCAGCTCGGCGCGGAGGTGACGGGGCGCTACCGGATCCTCGTGAACGCACTGGCGGTTCGGGTCCCCAACGGGCGCCTCCCCGCGGTCGCCGCGCTCGCCGACGTGGAGGCGGTCGTCCCCGTCACGTACCTCGCCCCCGCGGCGGTGGGGGCCGCCGACGCCGGGCCCGCCCCCGGCGTGGCGCGCGCCGTGGTGCCGCCCCCGCCGGCGAGCCCGGCGCACGTCGCCCTCATCGACACCGGCATCGACACGTCCCACCCGTGGCTCGGCGGCGGCATCGGCCCGACCTCCCCCGTGATCGGCGGCGTCGACCTGGTCGACGCGGACGGGGACCCCACCGGCACCACGGAGGCGGAGGCGCACGGCACGGCGATGGCCGGCCTCGTGCTGCGCTCCCCCGCCCTCGCCGGCCTCCCCCCGGAGCGGGTGCCGCGCCTGCTCGCGTACCGCGTCGTCGAGGACGTCGCGGTCGACGGCGGGACGCTGCCGCTCGCCCGCAGCGACCGGGTGCTGGCCGCGATGGAGCGCGCCGTCGACCCGGACGGCGACGGGGATCCCGACGACCGCGCCGACGTCGTCCTCCTCGGCGTGTCCCGCGGCTTCGGCGGCGGCGGCACCGACCCGGTGGAGCGCGCCGCGCGCGCCGCGGACCGGCTCGGGGCGATCGTCGTCGCCCCCGCCGGCAACGAGGGCGCGACCGGCGCCGCGACCGGCAGCATCGGGGGCCCGGCGGCCGCGCCGACCGTGCTCACCGTCGGCGCGCTCGGCGCCGACACGTCGCCGCGCACCGCGCGCCTCGAGGTGAAGGTCGGGCCCGCCGGCGCGTCCCTCGAGCCCCTGCCGCTCGTCGGCCCGGCGCCGCCGCCCGCCGCCGCCCCAGTCGTGGTCGTGTCCGGGGTCGACGGCATCGCGAGCGGTGCCACCCGCGAGGAGTACCTGGGCCCGGACGGCGCGAGCCGCGTGCAGGGGGCGATCGCCGTCGTCGGGCGCGGCGGCGCCACCCTGGCGCAGAAGGCGCGGGCCGCCGCGGCGGCCGGCGCCGTCGC
>JBFLWO010000366.1:0-3025 GCA_040757755.1 Actinomycetota bacterium | reverse complement strand
GGCAGCTCCGCCGACGACTACCTGGAGCGGCTGTGCCGGGAGGGCGTGGCCCGCCGCTACGGCGCGGCGCCGGGCGCCGAGGTGGAGGAGCGGCTCCAGTTCGAGCTCGCCACGATCCGCGAGATGGGCTTCTCCGGCTACTTCCTCATCGTGTGGGACTACATCCACTGGGCCCGCCAGAACGGCGTGGCGGTCGGCCCGGGCCGCGGATCGGCCGCCGGGTCCCTCGTCGCCTACGCGCTGCGCATCACCGACCTCGACCCGATCGAGAACGGCCTCTTGTTCGAGCGGTTCCTCAACCCGGGCCGTAAGAGCCTCCCCGACATCGACACCGACTTCTCCGTCGCGGGGCGCGACCGCGTCGTCGCGTACGTCACCGAGAAGTACGGCCGCGACGCGGTGGCGCGCATCGGCACGTTCGGCAAGCTCCTCGCCCGCGCCGTGGTGCGGGACTCCGGCCGGGTGCTGGGCTTCACGTACGGCCAGGTCGACCGCATCGCGAAGCTCGTCCCGGAGCGGCCCATCGGCATCAAGCTGGAGGAGGCCCTCGCCACCAGCGACGACCTCGCGACGGCGTACAAGGAGGACGAGGCCGCCCGCCAGATCATCGACACGGCCCGCCCCCTGGAGGGGCTCGTCCGCAACGAGGGGGTGCACGCCGCGGGCGTCGTCATCGCCCCCGGCCCCGTCACCGACTTCGTGCCGGTCCGCGTCGACGACGACGGCAACACCGTCACCCAGGTCCCCGACCACGACGTCGAGGCCCTCGGCCTTCTGAAGATGGACTTCCTGGGCCTGCGCAACCTCGACGTGATCGAGGACGCCGTCGCCCTGATCGGTCTGCGGCGCGGCGAGGAGGTGGACATCGAGGCGGCACCCCTCGACGACGCCGCCACCTACCGCATGCTCGCCCGCGGCGACGCCCTCGGGGTGTTCCAGTTCGAGTCGAGCGGCATGCGGGAGGCCCTGCGCGAGGTGGGCCCCACCGAGTTCGCCGACCTCGTCGCCCTCGTCGCCCTGTACCGGCCCGGGCCGATGGCCTTCATCGGCACCTACGCGAAGAACAAGCGCAACCCGAGCCAGGTCGCGTTCGACGACCCGCGCCTCGAGCCGATCACGGGCCCCACCTACGGCGTCGCGATCTACCAGGAGCAGCTGATGGCGATCTCGCGCGCCATCGCCGGCTTCTCGCCGTCCCGCGCCGACGACCTGCGCAAGGCGGTGGGGAAGAAGGACAAGGACCTGATGGCCTCCCTGAAGGAGGAGTTCATCCAGGGGTGCCTCGGCAGCGGCACCGCGTCCGCCGTCGCCCAGAAGCTGTGGGGCCTGTGCGAGGCCGCCGGCGACTACTCGTTCAACAAGAGCCACGCCGCCTGCTACGCGCTGCTCGCGTACCGCACCGCGTACCTGAAGGCGAACTACCCCGCCGAGTACATGGCGGCGCTCCTGTCCTCCGTCATGGACACGAAGGACCGCGTGCCGTTCTACGTGGGCGCCTGCTCGGAGATGGGCATCTCCGTGCTGCCCCCGGACGTCAACGTCAGCGGCTCCGACTTCGCCGTCGCCGACGACGGCGACATCCGCTTCGGCCTCACCGCCGTGAAGGGGGTGGGGGAGAACGCGGTCGCGTCGATCATCGCGGCGCGGGAGAGCGGCGGGCGGTTCACGTCCCTCTACGACTTCTGCCGCCGCATCGACGGGGCGCAGGTCAACAAGCGCGCCCTGGAGAGCCTGATCCGCGGCGGGGCGCTCGACTCCACCGGCGCGTCGCGCGCCGGCATGCTCGAGCACCTGGACGCGGCGATGCGGCAGGCGTCGCGCCACCGCAACGACCTCGCGGCCGGGCAGGAGTCGCTGTTCGGCGGGCTGGAGGACCAGGCGGCCGGGTCGGTGGCGCTCGACCCCCCGATCCTCACTCCGGAGATGGAGAAGGAGGACCTCCTGCGCAGCGAGAAGGAGGCCCTGGGGCTGTACGTGTCGTCCCACCCGCTGCAGGACTGCCGCCGCCAGCTCGCCCGGGCCGTGTCGTGCAGCCTGGGGGACCTCTCCGACCGCCGCGACGGGGAGCCCGTCACCGTCGGCGGCCTCGTGGGGGCGGTGAAGCCGATCACCACGCGGCGCGGCGAGCAGATGCTGTTCGTGCGGCTCGACGACCTGGAGGGCTCCGTCGAGATCGTCGTCGTCCCGGCGGTGTACACGGAGGCCCGCGACCTCCTCACCGTCGACGCGCTCGTCCTGGTCTCCGGGCGGGTGGACCAGAAGGGAGAGGGCGAGACGAAGATCGTGGCGCAGGGGGTGCGCCCGTTCGAGCCGGAGCCGGGCGGGGAGGAGGACCGGCTGGTCCTGAAGGTCGACGCGGGGCGCGTCGCCGCCGACCACCTCGACCTCCTGAAGCAGCTCCTCATGGACCACCGCGGGGAGGCGCCGGTCATCCTGGAGATGGCGACCGACGAGGGCCCCGTGCGCCTGCGGTTCGGGGACGGCTACAAGGTGGACGCCCGGGACCGCAGCCTCGTCGCCTCGCTGAAGACCCTGTTCGGGGAGCGCTGCATCGCGTGACGCGGCGCGCCGCCCGCCCCCCGCGCGTGGACGTGGGGTGCGCCCGGCCGCCCGCATCGCTTGACCGTCCGGCGGGACGCCCGCTTCAATCCGCCGGATGACGGGATCCGCGCGCACCCCATGCCGGTGAGGCGGTCCGCCGCGCCCAGCGCCGCGGGCGGCTGCCGGATGTGCGCGGTGTCGTGCGAGCGGGTCGTGTACCCGGCGGGGTGCATCGCGTCGGGGTGCCTGCGCTGCTACTCGTACCTGCAGGGCGGGCGGACGTACTTCGGGTGCGTCGAAGGGGTGTTCCGGGTGGAGATCGACCGCGCCCTGTTCGACGAGCTGGAGGCGCAGCGAGGGGGGTTCGGCGGGCTGCGGGCGGCGCGGGAGCCGCTGCCCGTGTGCCGCACCGCCGTGGACCGGACGTTCGAGCATCGCCCCCACGGCGACTGCGTGAACCCGGGGTTCGCCCCGCCGGGGGCCG
>JBFLWO010000365.1:0-3031 GCA_040757755.1 Actinomycetota bacterium | reverse complement strand
ACGCCGACGAGGGAGGCGCGACGGACGCCGCGGACGTCACCGTGGGCGCGACGCGCGGCCCCGGCAGGCCCACCCCGTGAGCGGCGACGGGCAGGCGGGGGAGCCGCTCCTCGCCGCCGCCGGCCTCACCAAGCGCTACCGCGCCACCGTCGCGCTGGACGGGGCCGGCATCGCGGTGCGGGAGGGGG
The DNA here is from genome assembly GCA_040757755.1 of Actinomycetota bacterium. Taxonomy (GTDB): domain Bacteria; phylum Actinomycetota; class Thermoleophilia; order Miltoncostaeales; family Miltoncostaeaceae; genus JBFLWO01. The sequence continues at coordinate 2,843 of JBFLWO010000365.1, read as the reverse complement.
AGGCCGTCGCGCTGCTCGGGCCGAACGGGTCCGGCAAGACGACGCTCCTCACGATCCTCGCCGGGGTCAGCCGCCCCACCTCCGGCGCCACCACGTGGCGACCCGGCGGCGTCGCCCGCGTGGGGTGGGTGCCGCACGACCCCGCCCTGTACGGCAGGCTCACGACCCGCGAGAACCTGCGCCTGTTCGCGGCCCTGGAGGGGGCGCCGGACCCCGACGCCGCCGCCGCCGACCTGCTCGCCCGCGCCGACCTGGCCGAGTACGCGGACCGGCTCGCCGCGCGCCTGTCCACCGGCACCCGCCAGCGGCTCAACCTCGCGATCGCCCTCGCCGGGGAGCCGTCCGTGCTGCTCCTCGACGAGCCCACCGCGACCCTGTCCCCCGACCAGCGCCACCGGCTGTGGGCGTGGCTCGACGAGCTGCGCACCGTCGACGGCCTCGCCGTCGTGTTCTCCACCCAGTCCGTCGACGAGGCCGTCGCGCACGGCGACCGGATGGTGGTGCTGGCCGGGGGGCGCGTCGTGTTCGACGGCGACGCGGCGCGGCTCGTCGCCGACCACGGCACCCCCGGGGCCCGCGACCCGGCGGAGGCGGCGTTCCTCGCCGTGGTGGGGGCCGACGGCCGGTGAACGCCCTGCGGCTCCTCGGCAAGGACCTGCGGCTCCTGCTTCGCACCCCCGCGCTCCTCGCGATCCTCGTCGGCTACCCCGTCCTCGTCGCCGTGCTCGTCGCGCTCGCCCTGCAGGGGGAGGAGCGCCGCCCCGAGGTCGCGTTCGTGAACCTGGACCGGTCCGGACGCACCGTCGTCGTCGGGGGGGAGCGCACCTCCCTCGACGACTACGTCGCCCGGTTCGCCGACGAGGTGCACCTGCGCCCCACCGACGCCGCGACGGCGCGGCGGGCGCTGGAGGACGGGCGCGTCGCGGCGGTGCTCACCGTGCCGGAGGGGTTCGTCGACAACCTGGTGTTCGGGGCGGAGCCGCCCACGGTGGAGCTCGTCACGAGCCGCCGCTCCGCGGTGCGCAGCGAGGCGATCACGCACCGCATGGAGTCCGCGGTCTTCCGCATCAACCAGGGCCTCGCCGCCGACTACATCGGGCAGCTCCTCGTGCTCGCCGACCGCGTCGTGAACGGGGGGACCATCACCGTGTTCGGGGTGAGCGGCGAGATCTACGGCATCACGCGCAGCGTCGCGCTGCTCGACGAGCTGCGCCGCACGCTGCGGGCCCGCGGCGACGGGGACCTCGCGCAGCGCCTCGACCCCCTCGAGGACTTCGTCCGCGACACGGGCGACAACCTGCGCCTCGCGGCGCGCGCGGCGAGCGCGATCCGAAGCCCCGTGCGGCTGCGGGTGGTGCAGGCGGCCCCCGGGCGGGAGCCCCTGTCGGCGTTCGGGGTGGCGGGCGCGCTTCTCGTGAGCCTCGGGCTCGTCGGGGTGCTCCTCGCCGCGTCGGCGATCTCCGGGGAGCGCGAGGACAACGTCCTCGTGCGGCTCCGCCGCGGCCTCGTGTCCCCGGGGGCGCTCGTCGGCGAGAAGATCGCGTTCTCCGCGCTCGCCGGCGTGGCGATGGGGCTCGTGCTCCTCGCCCTGCTCGCCGTCGGGACGTCGCTCGCGATCGGACGGTGGGGGCTATGGATCCCGACGCTCCTCGTCGCCGGCCTCGCGTTCGGGGCGTTCGGCGTGCTGGTGGGGGCGCTGGCGCGCGAGACGCGCACCGCCCTCCTCGCCGGGCTGATGCTCGCCCTGCCGCTCATCTTCCTCGGCCTGGTGCCGGAGAGCCCGGCGGCGTCGGCCGTGTCCGCGGCGTTCGCGTTCGGCCCCGCCTTCGAGGCCTTCCAGGGGCTCATCGTGGAGCCGGAGACCCCGTCCGACCTGCCCCTGCGCCTGGGGCACCTCGCGCTCCTGGCCGCCGCGTTCGGCACGGCGGCGGCCCTCGTCCTCACGCGGCGCGAGAGCCGCTGATCACGGCACCGGGAACCGGGCGGGGCGCCGCAACGCGTCGGCGAGCAGGGTGAGGTAGCGCCGGTGCGGCACCTCCACGGCGCCGAACCGGGTGACGTGGGGGCTCGCCATCTGCACGTCCCACAGGGTGAAGCCGCCGCGCGCGAGGAGCGCGGCGGTGGCGACGAGGGCGGCGCTGCCCGCGTCGCCCTCGCGGTGGAACATGCTCTCGCTGGTGTAGAGGCCGCCCAGGGCGACGCCGAACAGCCCGCCGGCGAGCCGCCCGTTCCGCCACACCTCCACGCTGTGCGCGAACCCCTCCTCGTGCAGCGCCACGTACGCGTCCACGAGGCGGGGGGTGAGCCACACGCCGGTGCGGCCCTGCGCGCAGGCGCGCGCCACCTCCCCGAACGCGGCGTCGACGCGCACCTCGTCGTGCTGGTGGCGGCGCAACGCGCGGCGCACGGAGCGCGGCACCCGCACCGCGTCGATGGGGATGACGGCCCGCGGGTCCGTGGAGTACAGGCCCACCGCGCCGGTCGCGCCCTCCTCGTCCATGGGGAACCAGCCGCGGGCGTAGGCGGCGAGGAGCGCGTCCGGACGCAGGGAGGGGTGCAGGCGGCGGGGGATGGGCTACGGCACCCAGGTCTCGTTCGCCGGCGTGATGACGAGCTCGTGCGTCCAGCCGCGCGGCGACTGGCCCGCCAGGTACGCGACGGCGGACGCGACGTCCGCGGGGGACACCGACTCCTCGGGCGGGCGCCCGGCCATCGGGGCGCGGTCCGTCTGGATCGTGCCGTCGACGACGAGGAGCGCGACGTGCACCCCGGCGGGGCGCATCTCCTGCGCCAGCGCCTGGACGAGGCCGCGGACGGCGAACTGGGCGGCCGCCCAGTGTCCG
>JBFLWO010000364.1:0-3032 GCA_040757755.1 Actinomycetota bacterium | reverse complement strand
CCGCGGCGCCCGCGCCCGCAGCGCGTTCCAGGCGCGGCGCGACGCGAGGGCCTTCGGGTGGCTGGAGCCGATCGCGGCGCGCAGGGCGCGCACCGCGTCGGGGGTCTCGAAGTCCATAGCGTCGAGCACGCCGCGCATCCGCGCCCACCCGCCGCAGGCGGCGGCGCCGCGGGCGGCGGCGCGCAGCACGTCGGGGCGGGACGGCAGGTCCCCGGGTCCGAGCAGCGTCACGAGCCGGGCCGCCTGCCCGAGCCGCAGCGGCAGGGGCGTGTCGGGGTCGGGCGGCACGGGGTCGGGCGGCGGGTCGCCGGCGGCCCGCATCCACATGACGATGAGGGCGAGCTCCCCGCCGTTCTTGATGAGGTGGCCGGCCTCCCACGCGGCGATGCGGTGGATCTCCTGGTTGCGGCCGGGGCGGTTGTCGTCGGCCAGGCCGCGGGACACCTCCCACGCCCAGGCGGGCGCCCAGGAGGACGCCTCGTCCAGGGCCTGCCAGCGGCGGCGGCGCTCCCCGGACCGGCCGAGCTGCTCGAGGATCGCGAGGCGGTCCCACTTGCCGGCGGCGTCGCCGTGCCACCACAGGGCCCGCAGCCGCTCCCGCCCCGTCATGCGGAGCCGGTCGAGCACGGCGCGCGGCGCCCCCACCGGCAGGGCGTCCTTCAGGTCCGGCTGCACGAGGAGGGCCATCGCCCACGCCCGCCACAGCGGCTGGTCGCCCTGGTCGGCGGCCTTGCGGCTGAGAAGCCCGGACAGCGCCCACCAGGCGTGCGCGCCGCGCGGGTCGATGCCGGCGGTGACGATGTCGGCGAGCTTCTGGCAGTCGAGGTCGCGGGACGCCGCCGCGACCCACTCCTCCATCACGGTGCTCGGAAGCTCCGCCGGGTCGGCCTCCCGCCACCCGCCGTCGGCGAGGCCCGCGATGATCTCGTCCGCGGCGGCGCCGGGGTTGACGAGGGTGGCGCCGCCCTCCTGCTCGGCGAGGAGCTTCGCCGCCTCGGCGAGCTTGCCGCGCTCGGAGGTGTCGGCGGGGCCGGCGACGCGGCCGAGCGGCTTGTACCAGCCGCGGCCGAACACGTCGTGGCTGGTCTGCACCCCCATCGGGTCGCCGGCGGGGAGGAACTCGACGGACACGGCCTCCTTGCCGGGCGCGGGGCGCATCACGCGGCCGAGGCGCTGCACGAACACGCGCTCCGAGGTGGTGGGCGCGAGGTGCATGACGACGGCGGCGCGGACCTCGTCCCACCCCTCGGTGAGGAGGTCGGCGTTGCACAGCACGTCGATGCGCTGGGCGCCGAAGTCCCGCAGGGTCTTGCCCAGCTCGCGAAGCGGCGTCTGGCCGGACACGGCGGCGGCCTTGACGCCGCGCGCCGCCATCTCGTCGGCCAGGGCGTGTGCCTGCGCGACGGTGGCGGTGTAGGCGACGCCGGCGAGGCCGAGCGGCTGGAAGTGCTGCGCCCACACGTCGGCGCACGCCTTGTGCCACAGGGCGCGGTCCAGGGCGCGGCCCAGGCTGGCCTGGTCGAAGTCGCCGCGCACGCGGGCGACGTCGGACAGGTCGACGGCCCGCTCCACCCGCAGGCTGCGCAGGGGGCACAGGATGCCGCGGTCGATCGCCGACATCCGGTCGAGGGTCGCGGCGACCGGGCCGAACACCTGCTCCACGTGGCCGGTGGTGGTGGAGCCGGTGGCGGTGAACCCGACGATGAGGGCGTTGGTGGCGCGGTCGAGCAGCCGCCGGGTCTGCGCGCCGAGGGCGGTGTGGGCCTCGTCGCACACGAGGAGGGTGACGGACTCCCAGTCCATCTCCGTCTGGTGGCGCAGGGCGGCCTGGTAGGTGGAGATCGTGACGCCGGGCCGGCCGGCGGTCTCGGTGCCGTCCGACTCGTGCACCCGCACGTGCGGGAAGAAGCGGGCGAACGCCGTGCGCGTCTGGTCGGCCAGGTTGCGGCGCGGCACGAGGATGAGGCAGGACCCGTCGATCGCCTGCGACAGGGCGCAGAACGTGATGGTCTTGCCGGACCCCGTGGGGGCGTCGACCCAGGTGCGTGTCGCGCCGTGCGCGAGGCGGCCCGCGAGCTGGTCGAGGGCCTCGAGCTGGTGGTCGCGCAGCACCACGTCCGGCCACGCCGACGCGGGCTCCTCAAGCGCCTTCTGGAGGGCGGCGACGGGTCCGGGAACGGTCGTCGTCGTCGTTTCGGTCGTGCTCGTGTCCGTCTCGCGCCCCTCTGGGCGAAGCCGGCGCGGCGCAGGCCGTGGCCGAGCGCGCTCGGCGGTGAACGGTGACACCGTCTCGAGGTCGCTGCCGGCGGGGGCCTTCGCGCGTTTGCCGGGGCGACGTCCGAGGACGGCTGGCTGAGCCGCCGCGAACCTTACCACTACGGCGCGCCAGACGAGTAGCGGAATCCCCCGGCCCCGTGGTCCGGGGCCTCCTTTAGAGTGCCCGGAGGCCAGTCATCGACCCGGCGAGGACCCAGGAGTGTCGACCGAGACGAGCTCATCCCAGGCGCACCGCGACGCCGGTTGGGTGCGCCCCGTGGTGCTGGCCGTGTCCTGCCTGGTGATCGGCTTCGTCGGCGGCTGGGCGTTGCGCGGCGGCGAGAGCGACCCGATCGTGCTGCCGCCCGCCGCCGAGACGCCGGCCGCGACGACGACGGAGACGTCGACGACGTCGACGACGGGGACGAACCCGGTGACGGTGACCGAGTCGACGCCTCCTCCTCCGCCCGCCCCGACGCTGCCCGATCCGGCGGAGGTGATCCTGGCGGTGCTGAACGGCTCCGGCGTGACGGGCCTGGCGGGCCAGACGGCGGAGCGGGCCACGTCGCTCGGCTACCCGGGGGTCACGGCGGGGAACGCCCCGGCGCAGACCGGCCCCACCGTCGTGTACTTCCGCGACGGGCAGCGCCTCGCGGCGAGGCGGGTGGCGCAGGACCTGGGGTACGGGGCGGGTCAGGTGCGGGCGTTGCCCGCGGACGCGTCGCTTGCGGCGGAGGCGCCGGCCACCGCCCAGGTGATCGTGGTCCTCGGCCCGG
>JBFLWO010000363.1:0-3040 GCA_040757755.1 Actinomycetota bacterium | reverse complement strand
GACGACGAGCCCGCCGTCCGCAAGGCGGTGCGGCGCGGGCTGATCCTCGCCGGGTACGACGTGGAGATGGCGGCGGACGGAGACGAGGCGCTCGCCGCGTTCGCCGGCGCCCCGCCGGACGCCGTGATCCTCGACGTGCTGATGCCCGGCACCGACGGGCTGGAGGTGTGCCGCCGGCTGCGCGCCGTGGGGGACCGCACCCCCGTGCTGATGCTCACCGCGCGTGACGCGGTGTCGGACCGGGTGACGGGCCTCGACGCGGGCGCCGACGACTACCTGGTGAAGCCGTTCGCCCTCGAGGAGCTCCTCGCGCGGCTGCGGGCGCTCCTTCGCCGCTCCGGCCCGAACGGCGAGGACGGGCAGCTGCGCTTCGACGACCTGGTGCTCGACACGGAGGCGTTCACCGCGTCGCGCGGCGGCCGGCGGATCGAGTTGACCCGCACGGAGTTCGCGCTGCTGGAGCTCTTCATGCGCAACCCGCGGCGGGTGCTGTCGCGCACGCTGATCCACGAGCGCATCTGGAGCTACGACTTCGGCCCGGGGTCGAACGCCCTCGGGGTGTACGTCGGGTACCTGCGCCGCAAGCTCGAGGCAGGGGGGGAGCCACGCCTGATCCAGACGGTCCGTGGGGTCGGCTACGTGCTGCGCGACGACGCCTGACGCTGCGCCAGCGCCTCGCCGTGGCGGCGGGCCTGGCGGTGGCGCTGGCGGTGGCGGTGGCGTCGCTCGGCGCGTACGTCGTGGTGCGCGCGAACCTGCGCGGTGACGTCGACGACGCGCTGCGACGGCGCGCCGCGGGGGACGTCGGCGCCGTGTTGCGCGACTCGTTCCGGCCGGAGACGCCGTTCGGCGGGCCGCCGCGCCGCGGCGAGCCGACCGTCTACGCGCAGCTGGTGCGTGCCGACGGGGTGACCCGCGAGCCGCCGGAGGGCGGCATCAGCCTGCGGGTCGACGGCCGGACGCTGGCGGTGGCGGAGGGGCGGGCGGCCGCGTACCTCAGCGACCAGACCGTGTCGGGGACGCATCTGCGGGTCATCACGACGCCGCTGATCGAGGGGTACGCGCTGCAGATCGCGCGTCCCCTCGAGGAGGTCGACTCCCTCCTCGCGAACCTCCGGTTGATCCTGGTGATGGTCGCCGGCGGCGGCGTGGTGATGGGCGGTGGCCTCGGCTGGTTCATCTCGGGGCGGGCGTTGCGGCCCGTCGCGCGGTTCACGGAGCAGACGGAGGCGGTCGCGGGCGCGCCGGACGTGACGGCGCGGCTGGAGGTGGAGGGCGACGACGAGCTGGGGCGGCTCGCGGCGTCGTTCAACACGACCCTCGACGCCCTGGAGCAGTCCGTGGAGGCGCAGCGCCAGCTCGTCGCCGACGCGTCGCACGAGCTGCGTACCCCGATCGCGAGCCTGCGGACGAACATCGAGGTGCTGCAGAAGGCGGACGGGTTGGCGCCCGCCGACCGGGAGGAGCTCCTCGCGGACCTCGTGACGCAGGCGGACGAGCTGACGGGCCTCGTCGGGGACGTCGTCGACGTGGCGCGCCGGCGCGAGTCCGACGCGGACATGCAGGAGGTGAACCTGCACGAGGTCGTGGAGGGCGTGGTGGCTCGGGCGCGGCGGCTGTCGCCGCAGAGCGACATCGTGGAGGAGCTGTCCCCCTGGGTGGTGTCCGGGGCGCCGGAGCGCCTGACGCGGCTCGTGACGAACCTGGTGGACAACGCGGTGAAGTGGAGTCCCCCGGGCGGGCGGATCGAGGTGCGCCTCACCGGCGGGGAGCTGTCGGTGCGCGACCACGGCCCCGGGATCGACCCGGCGGACCTGCCGCACGTGTTCGACCGCTTCTACCGGGCGACGGCGGCGCGCGGCCTGCCGGGGTCCGGGCTGGGCCTCGCCATCGTGCGCCAGGTGGCGGCGGCGCACGGCGCGACGGCGATCGCGGAGAACGCCGAGGGCGGCGGCGCCCGCTTCCGCATCACGTTTCCCGCCGCGTCGTAGCTACCGGCGCGCGGGTTCGCCCCCGATGCGCGCCGCGTCGCGCCGGGCGGCGAGGGCGGGCGCCGCGAGGGACACCGCGGCGGCGACGACCACCATCGCCAGGCCGGCGCCGTGCACGGCGCCGGCGATGCGTCCCGCGCTGTCGATCGCGTCGAACCCCTCGGGGCCGAGCGCGTACGCCCAGTCGTGGGTGCCGCCGCCGACGAGCGGAAGCGCCTCCACGGGGGCGTCCGCGATGTAGACGCTCGCGTTGTTCGCCGACGTCCCCGCCCAGGCGAGGCACAGGGCCGCACCGACGACCTCGCGCCGCACCGCCGCGAAGTACGCGGAGATCAGGAGCGGCACCGCGACCTGCGCCACGGACCCCGCCATCGCCGTCCACAGGTCCGGCAGCCAGTACGTCGCGAGATGCCCGGACTCGTGGATCCCGAGGTCGACGTAGCGCAGCAGCGGGACGGCGCCGTCACCCTGGAACGACAGCAGGCCGAGCGCGGCGCATGCGGCGGCCGCGGCGACGTAGCGCCACAGCGCCGTCCACGAGCCGGAAGGGGTCACGCCGATCGCATCGGCATCCGCGGCGGGCGCCCGCACCCGCAGGATGCGCACCCCGGTCTTCAGGAGCGGCGCGCGAGCGTCGATGGGGGGTCATGCGCCGGATCCACGCCGTTCACGCCGTCGCCCTCGCCGCCGTCATGGCCGTGGGAGGCGTCGCCGGGTGCGGCGGGGGGGACGACCCCGGGTCGGTCGCCGCGGGCACCACGTCCACCGCCGCGACCTCCCCGGCCGCGCCGACCGTGACGGGCCCCCGCTCCTTCGGGTACGTCAACAACGGCCTGGAGGCGACCCTCGACATCGACGGGTCCGCCGGCACCCTCACGATCGTGAACGGGCGCGACGAGGAGGTCGCGACCCCCGCCCTGCACCTCCTGGACGGTGTGACGGGCGCGCGGAGCGACGCCGAGCTGACGGGCGCCGCCCCCATCCCCGCGGGGGCGACGGTGCGCCTGGCGTTTCGCTTCCCCGCCACGGCGGACTCCGCCGCCGCCGGC
>JBFLWO010000362.1:0-3058 GCA_040757755.1 Actinomycetota bacterium | reverse complement strand
TCCGCCACGAACCACGCGGCGAGGCCGCAGGCGAGGAGGAGCACCGCCCCGCCGGCGGCGGCGAGCGGCGCGATGCCGGTGAGAAGCCCGAGGGCGATGGGGGGCACGGATGCGTGCCACGCGACGAGCGCGGCGGTTCCCGGCCCGCGCCGGTAGCCGTGGGAGAGGGCGAACATGGGGGCGAGGCGCGCCGACATCGCGAGGACCGTGCCCCCCACCCAGCCGAGCAGCGCGACGGCGGCGTGGGCGGCGACGAGGCGCAGGCGGTCGACCCCGAGGAACGGGTGGACCCGGTTCGCCGCCATCAGGGCGCCGAGGACGATGACCACGGCGAGCCACCCGCCGGCTGCGGCGACCCCCGCCCCGACCGCGCCGAGGCTGCCCTTGCGGCGGGCGCGGAGCACGGCGGCGGCGAGGTCGGCGACGACCACCGCTCCGGCGGCGACGACGAGCGTGCCGCCCACCTCCACCGCGCGCGGCGCGTCCGCCCACAGGCCGGCGGCGAGCACCCACGACCCCGCCACCAGGGCGGCGCCGGTCACGGCGGCGCGCCGGGTGGTGGACAGGTGGGTGCGCAGGAGCACGGGGACGAGCTGGAGGAGGGCCGCGACGATCGCGACGGTGAGGAACGCGAGGCCGAGCAGGTGGGCGGCGCCGAGCTGCGCCGGGCCGTAGACGACGCCCCGCGCGAGGTCGGGGGCGGCGACGACGAGCGCCGCGACGCCCGCCGCCTGGGCGACGGCGGCGGCCGCGAGCAGGGTCACCGGCAGCGCCCACGGGGGGCCGCCGATGGTGGCCTGACGCTGCAGGGTGCGCTCCCCCGGCTTGCCGTACGCCCGGCCGCTCACGCCTCGGGGGCCCCCAGGGCGCGCCGCCCCTCCGCCCCGATCATCTCCGGGGTCCACGGCGGGTCGAACACGACCTCCACGTCCACGGGCGGACCGCCGGGGCGGGTGAGGGCGCGCTCAACCCCGCCCACGATCACGTCGTGCAGGGGGCATCCGGCGGTGGTGAGCGTCATCGTCACGCCGATGCGCGCGTCGTCGATGTCGAGGCGGTACACGAGCCCGAGCTCGACGATGTCGAGCCCGAGCTCGGGGTCGACCACCTGGGACAGGGCGTCCCAGGCCTCGGCCTCGGTCACGCCGACCTCCGGATCGTGGTGATCGTGCCGCGGTCGTCCTGGGTGATCGCGTACCCGTAGCCGCGCTCGTCGAGGAGCGGCAGGAGGAACGCGGGGACGCGGTCGTTGATCTGGACGAGTGTGCCGCCGGGGGGCAGCGACTCGAGCGCGGCGAGGGTGCGCTCCATCGGCTCCGGCGGCTGGAGGCCGCGCACGTCGAGCACCACCTCGGCCTCGGCGGACGGGGCGGCGGCGGGGGCGGCGGGCGCCGCGTCGCCGTCGGCGCGCCAGTAGAGGGTCTCCCAGTCCCCCTCGGCGAGCTCGGTGGCGGAGTGGGCGAAGCCCTTCGCGCCGAGCACCCGGTGCAGGGGCTTCGGCTCGAACGGGGCGCGCAGGGCGAGGACGGCGCCGTCGGGGAGGGTCTCGACCGCCTCCATGATGAGGGAGAAGGGCTCCTGGCCGGCGGCGAGGACGGGGCGCACGTCCAGGTCGCGGCGGGGCGCGCCGGCGGGGGGCGCGCCGGTGGGGGCGTCGGTCACGCTCGCGCTGTCCACGGGACCTCCCGGAATCGTGGGCCGGCGGGCGCCGGCCTCGGTGCCAGAAATAAATAACACGCTCCGACGCGGAAAAAAACTTGCCGTGGCCGCGACGCCGCCGGAACACCGCCGCGGGGGGCGACATCGGGGCTACGCTGCCTCAATGTCCGGATGGTTCGTCGTCAACGTCGCCGACGCCCCCGCCCTGCACCACGACGACGCCGGCGACGTGGTCGCCTTCGAGGCGGCGGCCGACGGGCGGTTCCCCGACTTCGGCATCAACGTGCGGGTCCTGCGGCCCGGGCAGCCGGACGCCATGTACCACGCCGAGAACCGCCAGGAGGGGTTCCTCGTCCTGTCCGGGGAGTGCGTCGCGATCGTCGACGGGGAGGAGCGCCCCCTGAAGGCGTGGGACTACCTGCACTGCCCGGCCGGCACCCCGCACGTCCTGGTCGGGGCGGGCGACGGGCCGTGCGCGATCGTGATGGTGGGGGGGCGCGGCGAGGGCGCCACCGTGCACTACCCCGTGAGCGAGGCGGCGGCCCGCTTCGGCGCGTCCGTGGCGGAGCCGACCGACGACCCGCGGGAGGCGTACGCCCCGTGGGGCGGGCGCGCCTCCCTCGTCCCGACGCGCATCACCTGGCCGCCGACGGGGTAGGCCGCGCACCCCGTCCGCGGGCCAGGTCGAGGGCCTCGAGGAGGCCCGCCGCGATCGCCGCGGGGTCCGGCGGGCAGCCGGGGATCCGCACGTCGACGGGGAGCACCGCGTCGACGCCGCCGGCCGACTCCGCCGGGTCGCCGATGAGGCCGCAGCCGAGGGCGCAGTCGCCGAGGGCGGCGACGAGCCGCGGCTCCGGCATCGCCTCGTAGGCGGTGAGGAGCGGCACCCGCATGCGGGAGGTGACGGGGCCGGTGACGAGGAGCACGTCGGCGTGGCGCGGCGAGGCGGTGATCGCCAGCCCGTGGCGGTGCATGTCGTAGAACGGGCTCGCCGCCGCCTGGAGCTCGTGCTCGCACCCGTTGCACGACCCGGCGTCCACGTGGCGCACCTGCAGGGACCCGCGCCGCGACGGGCGCGGCAGGTCGACGTCGCGGCGCAGGCGGTGGAGGCGTCGAAGGAGGACGAACACGACGCCCTACCTGTCCGTGCAGGCGTAGCAGAGCTCGAAGCTCTTGTTCACGAGCGGGAAGTCCGGGACGATGCCGCCCTCCGCGGCCCGCGCCACCGACGGCCAGTTCGCGTACGAGCCGGTGCGCAGGTGCAGGCGCTGCACGGTGCCGCCGCCGATCTCCACGGCGCACACCGTCTCGCCGCGGGGGCTCTCGACCCGCCCCACCCCGAAGCGGCCGGGGTCGCCCGCGGGCCGCGCGGCGCCCGCGGCGGGCGGGTCGGCGAGGA
>JBFLWO010000361.1:0-3059 GCA_040757755.1 Actinomycetota bacterium | reverse complement strand
GCCGAGCGGGATCCCCGCCGCCCACGCAAGGGCGCCGCGGGCGAGGTCCAGGGGGGCCCGGTGCAGGCGCAGCGCCGCGGCGGCCACCGCGTAGCCGATCAGGAACGGGGCGGCGGTGGAGAGCACCGACGCGACGCCGGCGCCCTCGTCGTGGGCGCGGCGGCCCATCGCGGCGAAAAGCAGGATGAGGAGGGCGTCGACGACGGCCGCGACGGTCACTCGGCGCATGGCGCGAGGGTAGTCGACGGCCGCCTCACGGGCCCCCGCCGGGTGCCCGGGGAGGGCGCGCCGGACCCGTGATACGTTCCGCGCCGGAACGACGCCCCCGCACGCCGGAAGGCATCCGACTTGCCATCGTCCATGCCCGCTCGCGACCAGCCCGGCGGTCCCCCCGCCGCCTCCGGCGGCCCGCCGGAGGACGTGCTCGTCCGGTCGGTCGGCACGGCGCTGGAGCTCGACGCGGTCGCCCTCGTCGACGGTGACGGCACCGTCGCGGCGCTGTGGACCGACGGGCGCGTCCCCCGGGCACGCGACGTGGTGCGCGCCGCCGCGCGCCTCGACGCGACCGCCGCCCCCGCGGTGGGCACGGTCCGCGGGCACACCGTCGTCGCCGCCCCCGCCGACGGGGAGGAGGAGCCCGCCGCCACGCTCGTCGGGGTCCTGCCCGCGGGACGCGTCATCGGCCCCGCGGAGGAGCGCACCTTCGCCGCGTTCGCCCGTGTCGCCGGCATCGCCCGGGCGTCGCGCATGGAGCGCGAACGGGCCCGCCGCACCCAGGACCGCATGGCGAGCCTCGTCGACGCCGGCATGGTCATCGCCGCCGGCCACGACCTGCGCGACGTGCTGGAGCGGCTCGCCGACGCGTCCCGCGAGGTGATCGGCTCCCGGTACGCCGCCCTCGGGGTGCTGAACGAGGAGCGCACCGCGCTGAGCGACTTCCTGTGGTCCGGCCTCAGCGACGAGGAGGCCGCGAGGGTCGGCCCCCTGCCGCAGGGGCGCGGCATCCTCGGCGCGCTCATCCGGGACGCGCGGCCGCTGCGGCTCAGCCGCATCCACGACGACCCCCGCTCCGTCGGGGTGCCCGCCGGGCACCCGCCGATGCGGACGTTCCTCGGGGTGCCCGTCACGCTCGGCGCCGAGGTGATCGGCAACCTGTACCTCACCGACAAGCTGGGTGGCGAGCCGTTCACGGAGGAGGACGAGCAGATCGCCCTGACCCTCGCCGCGCAGGCCGCCATCGCCGTCGACAACGCCCGCCGCCTGGAGGCGGAGCTGCGCCGCGTCGCGGAGCTGGAGAGCGTGCAGGAGGTCGCCGCCGCGATGCTGCGCACCCTCGACCTCGACACGCTCCTGCCGCTCGTCGCCCGCCGCGCCCGGCGCCTGTCCGGGGCGGACCTCGTCGCGGTCGGCCTGCTGGAGCGCGGCGACCTCGTCATCCACTTCGCGGACGGGGAGGGGGCGAGTGCCGTGGAGGGGATGCGTTTCGACGCGGACTCCGAGCGGGGCATCGCCGCGGAGCTCGCCGCGGAGGTGGGCGCCACGGACTGCGAGTTCGCGTGGCTCGTCATCGGCGGGCACCGCGTCGGCGCGCTCGCGGCGTGCGGCCCGCGCCCCTTCGACGACGCCGCCCGGCGGCTGCTCGACACGTTCTCCAGCCAGGCCGCGATCGCGCTGTCGAACGCGCGCACGTTCGCCGACGAGCGCCGCCGCCTTCTCGCGTCCGCGGAGATCGTCGCGGCGCACGCCCGGGAGCGCGCCGCCGAGGAGGGGCTGCGGCGCGCCATCGCCGCGCAGGAGGCGGAACGCGCCCGGGTGGCGCGGGAGCTGCACGACGAGACCGGCCAGGTGCTCACCGCCCTCGCGGTGCAGCTGCGCGCCCTCGAGGACCACGTCGCGGACGTGGAGGGCCGGGAGCGGATGGCGGAGCTGCGCCAGCTCGTGTCGGGCGCGGCGGTGAGCGTGCGGTCCCTCGCCACGGAGCTGCGCCCCTCCGGCCTGCAGGAGCACGGCCTGGCGGCGGCGATCGGGCGGCACGCGGACCGCGTGCGGGAGGCGACCGGCATCCCCGTCGACCTCGCCATCGACGACCTCCCCACCGGCCTCGCCGACGAGGTCCAGATCGCGATCTTCCGCGTCGTGCAGGAGTCCCTCACCAACGTCGCCCGTCACAGCGGGGCGGCGCGCGCCAGCGTCCTCGCCACCCAGCACCGCGGCCGGATGCGCGTCGTGGTGGAGGACGACGGCTGCGGCTTCGACCCCGAGGAGCCCACGGGGCGACTTGGGATCGTGGGGATGCGTGAGAGGATGGAGCTCGTCGGCGGGGAGATCAGGGTCGAGTCCTCCCCGGGGGAAGGCACCGCCGTCATCATCGAGCTGGAGGTTCCTGGGTGACCGACGCGATCCGCGTGCTCATCGTCGACGACCACGCCGTTCTGCGGTCGGGACTGCGGCTCATGCTGGACCGGGAGGACGACATCGCATGCGTCGGTGAGGCCGGCACCGCGGAGGAGGGGCTGCGGGCCGTGCTCCGCCACCAGCCCACCGTCGTCATCATGGACATCGAGATGCCGGGGATGGGCGGGCTGTCCGCGGTCGCCCGGCTGCGGGAGCAGCACCCCGGGGTCCGCACCCTCGTGCTGTCCATGCACGACGCCGCCGACGACGTGCGGCGCGCCTTCGAGGCGGGGGCCGCCGGCTACGTGCTGAAGACCGTCGCCGACGAGGAGCTGGTGCGCGCGGTGCGCGCCGTCGCCTCGGGGGAGCGGTACGTGCACTCCACGGTCGGGGCGATCCTCGCCCAGCCGCCCGCCCCGCGCGGCCCCGTCGACGACCTGTCGCCGCGGGAGCGGGAGGTGCTGCGCCTCCTCGCCCTCGGGTACACGAACCAGGAGATCGCGAAGGAGCTCGTGGTGAGCGTGCGCACCGTGGAGAGCCACCGCTCCCACGTCATGACGAAGCTGCGGGCCAGCTCCCGGGCGGAGATGGTGCGCCACGCGCTGAACGCCGGCCTCCTGGACGCGCCGGTCGCGTAGCGGCCGGGCCGCCGCTGCGGCCCTGGG
>JBFLWO010000360.1:0-3092 GCA_040757755.1 Actinomycetota bacterium | reverse complement strand
ATGGCGGGCCCTTCGGTCATCGGGGCGAGAGGATTTGAACCTCCGACCGCCCGGCCCCCAGCCGGGTGCGCTACCAGGCTGCGCCACGCCCCGAGAACGACGCCGAGGTTACCACGTTCGCGCGCCGCCCCGGGGGGCGTCCGCACGGCATTCGCGCCCGGCGGGCATCCCTCAGGTACGGCGCGGAGTGTCCGGACTGCGGATTCACCCAATCCCCGCGACCCCCGCCCGGGGGCCGCGGCGGGTCAGAGCGTGCGGTGCAGGTCCCGGATCGCCTCCGCGGCGCCCTCCAGCGCCACGTCGCGCCTCTCGCGCCCGCGGCGCACCTGGACCTCGAGCGGGCCGGCGGGCAGGGTCCTCTTCCCGACCGTCACGCGCAGCGGGCAGCCGAGGAGCTCCGCCTCCACGAACTTCTCGCCGGGGGACATGCCGGCGCGGTCGTCGTAGAGGACCTCCAGGCCGAGGGACGAGAGCTCCCCGTACAGGCCGTCGGCGTACTCCGCCTGCGGGCTGCCGGGGTCCCCGATGAGGACGAGGTGGACGTCGAACGGCGCGATCGCCCGCGGCCACACGATGCCCTTCTCGTCGTGCCCCTGCTCGATCGCGGCGGCGGCGATGCGGGCCGGGCCGATGCCGTAGGAGCCCATGATCACGGGGCGCTCCCGCCCCTCCTGGTCGAGGTACGTGGCGCCGAGCGGCACCGAGTACTTCGTGCCGAGCTTGAAGATGTTGCCCACCTCGATGACCCGCTCAAGCGCGAGGTCCCCCCCGCACTGCCGGCAGCGCTCCCCGGGCAGGACCTCCCGGATGTCGGCGGTCTCCGCCGTGAAGTCACGGCCCAGGACGACGCCGCGCAGGTGCACCCCGTCCCGGTTCGCGCCGGTGACGTAGTGGCCGGTGGCGAGGGTGGGGTCGGCGACGATCCGCACGCCGCTCACCCCGACGGGGCCGAGGGACCCGGGGGCCGCGCCGAACCACTCCTGGATCTCCTCCGGGTGGGCGGGGCGGTGCAGCCCGACGATGTGCGCCAGCTTCTTCTCGTGGAGCTGGTGCTCGCCGCGGACGAGGGCGAGGACGGGGCCGGAGTCCGCGACCACCACGACGCTCTTCGCGAGGCGCGCCGGCGGCAGGCCGGTGAACGCGGCGAGCTCGTGGATGGTGCCGATCCCGGGGGTGTCGAACGGCTCCGGCGCCGCCGGCGGGGCGTCGAACTCGGGGTCGGCGGCGGCCGAAACCGCGAGCTCCACGTTCGCGGCGTACCCGCATCCGGCGCACAGGGCGACGACGTCCTCCCCGGCGGGGCTCGGCGCCATGTACTCGTGCGCCCCGCTTCCCCCCATCATCCCGACGTCGCTCTCGACCCGGTACCAGCGGATGCCGGAGCGGTCGAAGATGCGGGCGTAGGCGCGGGTGTTCGCCTCGTAGGAGGCGTCGAGCCCCTCCTCGTCCCGGTCGAGGGAGTAGGCGTCCTTCATGACGAACTCCCGCACCCGCAGCATCCCGCTCTTCGGGCGCGGCTCGTCACGCAGCTTCGTGTGGATCTGGTACCAGATCTGCGGCAGGTCGCGGTAGGAGCGGATCTCCCGCGCCGCGTGCCACGTGATGATCTCCTCCTCGGTCATGCCGAGCACCATCGCGCGGCCCGCCCGGTCCTCCAGGCGGAACTGCTCCGGCAGCGGGTACCGGCCGGTCGCCTCCCAGATCTCGGCCGGGTGCAGGACCGGCATCACCATCTCCTGGGCGCCGATGGCGTCCATCTCCTCCCGGATGATGCGCTCCACCCGCTGCAGCACCCGCAGCCCCAGCGGCAGCACCGTGTACAGGCCGGCGGCGAGCTGGCGGACGAGGCCCGCCCGCACCATGAGCTTGTGGCTCACGGCCTCCGCGTCGGCGGGGTCCTCCCGCAGCGTCGGCCACAGGCGCCCCGACAGGCGCCACGACCCGCCGGTCGGGCCGGCCGCGATCGCCCACCCCTCCGCCGCGACCCCCCGGCCGCCGCTCACGCCTGTCCCCCGTCCCGGCTCTGCACGTCGTGGTCCTCCCCGTTGTCGGGCTCGATGAAGATACGTGTTGCGTCCGGCTCGGCGATCGCGATGCGCCGCTCCACCTCGTCGATCGCGTCCTCGATGTCCTCCGCGTCGAGGTGGTCCGCGAACTCGACGTCGGCCGCGACCAGGATCTCATCAGGTCCGAGGTGCACCGCGTCGAGGTCGAGGACCCGCTCCACCCCGGGGGTGCCCTCGATGGCACGGCGGATCGCGCCGACCTCGTCCTGCTCCGGGGCCCGGCCCAAGAGCAGCTTGCGGCTCTCCATCGCCAGGATCACGGCGATCACGCCGAGGAGCACGCCGATGAGGATGGAGGCGACCCCGTCCCACATGCGGCTGCCCGTGGCCTGCGTCAGCGCGAGGCCGCCGGCGGCGATCGCGACGCCGACGAGGGCGCCGCTGTCCTCGAACAGGGCGGTCTTCGACGTGGGGTCGCGGGAGCGGCGCACGAACTCGACGACGGTCCGCCCCTCCGCCCGGGCGCTCTCCCGGAAATGGTGGATCGCGACCGACAGCGCCGCGGCCTCGAACACCGCCGCGAACGCCAGCGCCGCGTACGCCCAGCCGACGTTCTCGAGGGCGTGCCCGCCGGAGGCGATCTTCCCCGCCCCCTCGTACACGCTGAACGTCGCCCCGATCGAGAAGATCGAGATGGCGGCGACGAACCCCCAGAAGAACCGCTCACCCCCGTAGCCGAGGGGATGCTCCTCGTCGGCGATGCGGCGCGCCAGCACGATCGACAGGAGCAGGAGCCCCTGGTTCGTCGTGTCCGCGATGGAGTGGGCGAACTCCGCGACGACCGCCGACGACCCGGTGGCGATCGCGGCGACGAGCTTCACCAGCGCGACGAGCGCGTTCCCGACGAGGGCCGCCCACACGATGCGGGTGGCGTTCAGGCGTTTCTGCGGGCGCACCGGCACGCCGCCTGCGCCGTGGGCCGGCGGCGGCGCGGTGCCGGTACTTCGGGGCAGGTCGTCGCTCATCGAGGGGTGACGCCGCGCGATGCGGCCGCGACCGCCGGGGTCAGGACGCCTCCCCGGGTGG
>JBFLWO010000359.1:0-3100 GCA_040757755.1 Actinomycetota bacterium | reverse complement strand
TGTCCGGCGACATCGGCGAGGGGCTCCAGGTCGCGGGCGCGGCGCGCGAGCGCGCCCGCGACCGCCGTCTCACGACATGGGAACGCCGGCTCAGCGTCGGGATCGGAGGCCTCCACTGGCACAGCGGCGAGCTCGGCACCGCCCTGGACGAGTGCCGTGCGCTCATCGACGAGATCGGCCCGCGCGGACGGTTCGGGGTCTGGACGTCCCAGGTCTTCGCGGACGTGGGCCGCCACGAGGAGTCGGTCGCGATCGCGCGGCAGGTCGTCGCCGAGGCCCTCCCCACGTGGCAGAGCCTCGGCGAGGCGCTGTGGGCGCTGTGCGACGCCGAGCTCGCGGCCGGCAATCCGCGGCGCGCGATCGCGGCGGCCGACGAGCTGCGCGACCGCTTCGGCAACCAGGGCCCGACCGTGTTCGCGCAGATCACGCGCGCGTGGGCGCGGCACGACCTGGGACTCGAGCCCGACGGGGAGCCGTTCGTCGCGACGCAGCCGATCGTGGAGGGGGCACCCGCGGAGCTCCGCGGCGTGACGCTGCTGAGCCGGGGTGACGCCGCCGGCGCGGCCGCCCGCTTCGCCGAGGCCGCCGCCCTGTGGCGGGGACGGCACTTCCGCGGCCACCTGCGGTGCCGGTGGGCGGAAGGCGAGGCCGTGCGGCGGTCGGGGGACGCCTCCGCCGCCGTCGCGGCGCTCGAGCAGGCGGAGGCGGTCGCGGTCGCCCACGGCGAGGTGTCGACGCTGCGACGCATCCGGCGCTCGCTGCGTCTCGCGGGCGCCCGACGCTCCGCCGATCGCGGGGCGGCGGGGAACGTGACCCTGCGGGAGCGCGAGGTCCTGGAGCTCGTGGCGGACGGCCTCAGCAACAGCGAGATCGCGCGGCGCCTCGGCGTCGGCCGGTCCACCGTCGAACGCCTGCTTCAGTCCGCGTCGCGCAAGCTCGGCGCCCGCACGCGCGGGCAGGCCGCGGCGCTCTTCGCCCGCGAATGACCCGGGACCGCACCGGCCCCGTGTGGCCGATCGAGTCGCGCCGCACCGGAGCCGCGGTCGAGGGTCCGGCGGTGACGTCTCCGCTCGTCGTCGTGCTCGGCTCCCCGCCGCACGTGGCGGACGAGCTTGCGGCCGCCGGCGAGCGCGGCCTGCGCGTCGTCGAGGGGTGGTCGGGCGGGGCCGGGGACGTCTGCACGGGGCTGGTCGGGCACGCCGATGACGCCGCGGCGGCGCTCCTCGCCGTGATCGCCGGGGCGGGGCTCGTCGCCGAGGTCGCCACCGCCGACGGCGAGCTCGTCGCCCGCCTGTGCGACGACCTGCGCCGGTTCGGGCACGTGGAGGTGCTGACGCCGGAGAGCCCGCGACGCCCCGCGCTCACCCGGCTGCAACGCGACCTTCTGCGCATGATCGCGGAGGGGACGACGCTCGGCTCCGCCGCCTCGGCGCTGGGACTTCCGCGGCGCACGGCCGACAGGAGGCTGGCCGAGGCGCGGGCGGCGCTCGGCGTCGCGACGACCGCCCAGGCCGTCGTCGCGTTCCGGCGCGGGCCGAGGCGGCGGGGCGACGGCGGGTAGGGCTCGGCGGCAGGACGCGCGCCGAGCGCAGGGCACCCACGAGTCCGGGGCTCCTTGCGCGCGGCGGGAGGCGGGCTTGACACAGACTGTGGAATTCGTCGAATCTCGGTCCGCAATCCCATAAGAAGGGTCCGGCCGTGTCCTCCCATCCCCGACGCACGGTGCTGGTCGTTCTCGTCGCTCTCCTCATGCTGGCGCCGGCCATTCCGGCCGCCTCCTCGGGGAGCTCCGGGGGCGCGGTGGCGCGGCCGCACGCATCTCCCCTGTTCGCGCCGATCGCGAGCGACACCGACCTGGCGGATCGGTACGCGGAGTACCGGTCACGCGCCCGCGCGTCGCTGAACGCGTTCCTTTCCGCCTGGAAGGGTCTCGTCGCGGCACGGGGCTCGCAGGCGGTGCGGGCCCGCCTCGCGGTCGCGCTCGCCGCGCTCGACCGGTACCGCCGCGTCTCCCGCGAGATGAGGCTCACCGTCCTGTCGGCGAGCGTCGGTTCCGGACGCGCGACGTGCGCCACGCTGATCCGGAACCACACCGTCGCGCGCGACGCCCGCGCCCGGGCCTTCGCGCGGGGGATCCGCCTGCTGCTCGCCGGTGACCGCAACGGCGTGCGCGTGGTGGGCTCCGCGCAGCGGGTGGACGCCGCGCTCGCGCGGGCGCTCGACTCGGCGGTGCGCGCGTGCCTGCGCCGCACGGCGCCTCCCCCGCCTCCCCCGCCTCCTCCGCCGCCCGGCACGGGGCCGCAGCAGCCGATCACCGATGCCGTGTGCCCGCGGGACCCCCTCCAGATGCAGTACGGCCAGGCGCCCCCGTACTCCGTGGTCCTGCATCGCTTCCTCCAGGTGTACCCGGCGGACCCGCACTTCTGGAAGTGCCTCTACGGCGTCCCGGGGAACACCCTCGACGAGTCCTACGTCATCCTCATCACCTTCAACCCGCCGTCGAAGGCGGGCTCCATCCCGTCGGGCGACTGCGCCAGGACCGGGAAGACGAGCTCGATCGGGGAGATCTACAGCCAGCTTCGGTACCTCACCGTCGGGGGAGGGAACCGCAAGCTGGGCCACACCGTCGTCGGCGGCGACCTCGGGCTCAAGCAGCGGACTCTGGCGCTCGCCGAGGCCCAGGGGGTGGGCCAACCCTGCCCGTAGACGGACCCCGAGGCGGCGCCGGGCGAGCCGCGAGGCGGGGCACTCGGACTGCCGCGCTGCACGGTCGTCTCACTCGCCGAAGGTCATGACGGTGTTCATCACCGCGCGCGGTGCGCTCGCCAACGACGTGAAAGCCGGCGGGACCGGCCCGTCGGAGCCGGCACCAACGCCCCCGGACTCGAGGTCGCGGTAGCGCGTCCGTAGGCGCGAGGCAAGCGCTCTCCCGCCGGCATGTCCGCCGACGAACCGGCCCGTCCCACCGCCCGCGACGGGCCTGCTTGCGTGCAGCCCGCATGGACGCCCCCGCCCGTTCCGCGAGAGCACTTCGTCTGCGCCGCCTGACGGGCCGGGTGCCGGCGGCGGCGCTCCTCGTCGCGCTCGCCATCGTTCTCAG
>JBFLWO010000358.1:0-3100 GCA_040757755.1 Actinomycetota bacterium | reverse complement strand
CACGGCCCGCCCGCGCCCCCCCTGCCGCCAGACTCCTTCGGAACCTCTGGGGCAGAGCACTAGAACTCGATGATCAGCGAGACGCCGGCGAACGTGCCGAGCTTCTCGTCGCCGCCCTTCACCGTGGCGGCGACCGTGACGTTCGGGCCCTTCGGCGTCTGGACGGCGCGCTTCACGCCCTCCACGGCGGGCTTCACGTCCTTCATCAGGTCCTTCACCTTCGGGTCGGTGGGGCTGCCGCCCGCCTGGAGGTGGGCGATGACCGCGCGGACCGCGGCCTCCGCCTTCACGGCCGCCTCCCGCAGCTCCGGGATGTCGGCGGCGTCCTCCAGGGGGTCGCCGCCGACGACGGCGACGCGCAGGCCGACCTGCCACCGCGACCACGTCCCGGAGTCGTCCCGCTCCACCTTCGCCTCGAAGCTCGCGCGGTCGAGCTTGGCGGACAGCCCCACGCTCTTCTCCGACGCGGACGCGGTGACCGACGCCGAGCCGCCCCCGGCCGTCACCTCGCCGCCCCCCGGCCCGCCGGTGGCGGTGACCGTCGCGCCCCCCACCTTCGTGGACGCCACCACCCCGGAGAAGGTGAGGGCGAGGCTCCCGGCGCGGGACTCCACCTTCAGGCCCTTCCCCGCCGACCCCAGCGCGTTCGCGATCCGGGCGCCGATCTCCGACTCCGTGCCGGCCGCCGTGCGCTTCGCCCGGGTCGGCGGCGGCGTCTCGCGCCCCATCACCGACGCGACCTCCATCCGGATCGCGAACGGGTCCGCGTCGGCGGCCTCCGGCACCCCCTCCCGCACCATCCGCACCACCTCGGGCATCGAGATCGACCCCTCCGCCACGCGGATCCCGATCCCCACCTTCCGGGTCTCGAGGAACGCCCGCACCTTCTCCCGCACGTCCGGCGCCAGCTCCGGCAGCGTGATCGCCCCGGGACGCAGGTCGAACGGGCCGCGCGGGGCCAGGGGGCTGAACGGCGCGGCGGCCGTCGGGGCGTCCTGACGCTGCAGCAGCCGCGACACCGCCCGGTTCCCGGCGGAGCGCTGCAGCTCGCGCACCTCGTCGTCCGGGGAGGGCGGCGCCTCCACCCCCGGCTCGCGCGGCGCCTCGCGCACCCCCGCCAGCTCATCCGGGCGCCGCCGCCGGCGGATCATCCCCACACCGCCCCATGCAGCACGACCGGCATGCCGGGAGCATCCGCCGCGACGCGCCGGGACGCAAGGCTCGACCCCGTCCGCGCCGCGCCGGTAGACTCCCCGCCCCGTGGCCCTCACCTACCGCACCGCCGGGGAGTCCCACGGCCCGGCGATCTTCGCCACGGTCGAGGGGTTGCCCGCAGGCCTCCCCCTCGTCCCGGACGACATCGACGCGGACCTCGCCCGCCGCCAGCTCGGCTACGGGCGCGGCGGCCGCATGAAGATCGAGCGCGACCGCGTCCAGGTGAAGTCCGGGCTGCGCCACGGCCGCACCATCGGCAGCCCCCTCACCCTCGAGATCCCGAACCTCGACTGGCCGAACTGGTCGGAGGACCGGATGGCGGTGTGGGAGCCGCACGGCGAGATCCCCGCCATCACGATCCCCCGCCCCGGGCACGCCGACCTCGCCGGGATGCTCAAGTACGGCACCAGCGACCTGCGCCCCATCCTGGAGCGCGCCAGCGCCCGCGAGACCGCCGCGCGCGTCGCGGCGGGCGGCGTCGCCAAGGCCCTCATCCGCCGCTACGGGATGGAGGTGCGAAGCCACGTCGTGCGCATCGGCCCCGTCGAGGCGCCCGCCCGCGACGACCTCACCCTCGCCGACTTCGCCGGCGTCGACGACGACCCCGCACGCTGCCTCGACGCGGACGCGTCCGCCGCCATGGTCGCCGCGATCAAGGAGGCGGGGAAGGCGCACGACACCCTCGGCGGGGTGTTCGAGGTGTGGGCGTTCGACCCGCTCCCCGGCCTCGGAAGCCACGTCAGCGGCGACACCCGCCTCGACGCGCGCATCGGCCGCGCCATGCTCGGCATCCAGGCGATCAAAGGCGTCGAGCTCGGCGCCGGGTTCGCGCTCGGCCGCCTCCCCGGCAGCCAGGCCCACGACGAGATCTACCACGACGAGGAGCACGGCTGGCACCGGCGCACCAACCGGTCCGGCGGCATCGAGGGCGGCATGACGCACGGCATGCCGCTCGTCGTGCGCGCCGTGATGAAGCCGATCTCCACCCTCACCCGCCCGCTCGCCTCCGTCGACATCCAGACGAAGGAGGCGCGCCCCGCGTTCAAGGAGCGCTCCGACGTGTGCGCCGTCGCCGCCGCCGCCGTCGTCGGCGAGGCGGAGATCGCGTTCGTGCTGGCGCAGGCCCTCCTCGAGAAGTTCGGGGGGGACTCCGTCGACCAGCTCGACGCCGCCGTGGAGCATTACCGGGAGGCCCTCCGGCGGTGACCCCGCGGTGAGCGGCCGGTGGATCGCGCTCGCCGGGTTCATGGGGGCGGGCAAGTCGAGCGTCGGGCGGCGCGTCGCCGCGCGCCTCGACGTGCCCTTCGTCGACTCCGACCGCGAGATCGAGGAGGGGGCGGGGCTCACGATCCCCGAGATCTTCGACTCCCGCGGGGAGCTGTGGTTCCGGCGCACCGAGGAGGCCGTGATCCGCGAGATCGTCGCGCGGAACCCCGCCGGCGTCGTCGCCCTCGGCGGCGGCGCCCTCGAGAGCGCCAAGACCCGGGATGTGCTGTCGCGCCTCGCGCACGTCGTGTGGCTGCGCGTCACCCCGGACGTCGCGTGGGGCCGGGTGCAGGGGTCCGACCGGCCCCTCGCCCGCGACCGGGGGCGCTTCGACCGGCGCGCCGCCGCCCGGGAGGCCACCTACCGGGACGCCGCCGACCTCATGGTCGACGCGGACGAGCCGCCCGACGAGGTCGCCGGACGGGTCACCGCGTGGGCCGTCGCCCGCGGCCGGCAGGAGACGCCGTGACCGCGCGCCTCGCCGAGCCCGCCGTCACCGCCGACATCGGCGGCCACCGGTTCCCCGTGCACCTCGGGGCGGGCCTCCTCGACGAGATCGGCCGCGCGTGGGCGGACCGCGCCGAGGGCGGCGCCGTGCTCCTCGTGAGCGACGGCGGCG
>JBFLWO010000357.1:0-3106 GCA_040757755.1 Actinomycetota bacterium | reverse complement strand
GCCCGACGCCTCCTGCAGCCGCTCCGCCCCCTCGATGATCATCACCCGCCGGCGCCCCACCACGGGGCGCGACGCGAGGTCGGCGAGGGCCGGCTCCAGGTCCGCGTCCAGGCGGATCACCGCCCCCGTCCCCGCCACCACCGTGATGTCCAGGGCGACGCGGTGGCGGTCGTGCACCCCCTCCGGGTCGACGAGGGCCCACGCCACGCGGCGCGCCGCCTCCCGCTTCCCCGTACCGGGCGGGCCGTACAGCAGGAGCTGCTGCGGCGGGTCGTCGCGCGACACGGCGGCGCTCAGCACGCGCTGCGCGACGGGCTGGTCCGGCAGGTCGATCACGCGATCCCCTCCAGGCTGCGCATCACCGCGGCGTGCACCTCCCCCGGCTCCCCCGCCGCCGCCACCATCACCACCCGCTCCGGGAAGCGCCGCGCCACCTCCCGGTACCCGGCCGCGACCCGCTCCTGGAACGCGGTCCCCTCCCCCTCGATGCGGTCCCCGCCCCGGGCCCGGGCGGCGGCCTGCGCCACCGCCACGTCCAGCACGACGGCGCGGTGCGGCAGGCAGTCGCCGACCGCGAGCAGGTTCGCCCGCCACACCTCGTCGATGCCGAGGCCGCGGGCCGCCCCCTGGTACGCGAGGGACGAGTCGACGAACCGGTCGCACAGCACGAACCGGCCGGCGCGCAGGGCGGGGCGGATCACCTCCGCCACGAGCTGCGCCCGGGCCGCCGCGAACAGGAGCACCTCGGCCTCCGGCGCGGGCGGCGCGCCGCCCGGGTGCAGCAGCACGTCGCGCAGCCGCTCCCCCAGGGGGGTGCCGCCCGGCTCGCGCACCGTCACCACATCGTGGCCGCGGGCCCGCAGCGCGTCGGCGAGCAGGGCGAGCTGCGTCGTCTTCCCCGCGCCGTCGACCCCCTCCAGCGCGACGAACCGGCCGGTCAGGTCCCCGCCCACAGCACGGCGAGCGCCACGCCCACCGCGATCGCCACGACGAGCGCCATCCCGATCCAGCGGGCCGCGCGATGCGGGGTACGGCGCACCAGCCGCACCTCCGCCTCGGCGTTCAGCCGGGCGTACACGGCGGGCTCCGGCCCGCGGCTGTCCTTGCTCACGTTCGGCCTTGCGAGGTCGGCGCTGATCGGTGAAGGTGCGCGCCGCCGCTACCCACAAGCGACACACGCGCCCGGCGAGCCGGGCCGGGAGAGGATAACGCGTGATCGACTCGCCAGCTCTCGTCACGGGAGGCGCCGGCTTCATCGGCTCGAACCTCGCCGACGCCCTCGTCGCCGCCGGCCGCGACGTGCACGTCGTCGACAACCTCAGCGGCGGCCGCCGCAGCCAGGTGCCGCCGGAGGCGACGTTCCACGAGGTGGACATCCGCGAGTCCGCCCAGATGGCGGAGATCGTGCGGGAGGCCCGCCCCGCGACGATCTTCCACCTCGCCGCGCAGGCGGACGTGCGCCGCGCCCTGGAGGACCCGGGGTTCGACGCGGACGTGAACATCATCGGCACCCTGTCGGTGCTGGAGGCCGCCCGCGCCGTGGGGGCGCGCGTCGTGTTCGCCTCCACCGGCGGCGCCGGCTACGGCGAGTACCCGGGGCTTCCCATCCCCACCCCGGAGACGGAGGAGACCCGCCCGCTGTCCCACTACGGGATGAGCAAGATGGCGGGGGAGGGCTACCTCGGCCTGTACGGGCGGCTGTACGGGGTGGAGTCGGTGGTGCTGCGCCTCGGCAACGTGTACGGGCCGCGCCAGGACCCGCACGGGGAGGCGGGGGTCGTCGCGATCTTCTGCGGGAAGATGCTGGACGGCGACCGGCCGCGCGTGTTCGGCACCGGCCTGCAGACCCGCGACTACGTGTACGTGGGGGACGTCGTGCGGGCGTTCCTCCTCGCGGAGGGCGGCCCGTACGGCGAGGTCGCGAACATCGGCTGGGGGCGTGAGGTGACGGTGCTCGACCTGCTGGAGGGCCTCGCCTGCCCGGAGGAGCCGGAGATGACGCCGGCGCGCGCCGGGGAGCTGCAGCGCAGCGCCCTCGACGCGTCGAAAGCGGAGCGGCTGTGGGGGTGGCGTCCCGAGGTGCCCCTGGAGGAGGGGCTCGCCCTCACCTACGAGGCGATCGCGGCCTCGCGGCGGGACCCGGACGGGCGGCCGCGGGGGGCGTTCGACCAGCCGGTGTGAGCCGCGGGGGGCGCACCGCGCGCCCCTCCACCACGAGCCGGGGACCCTCGTCCACCATCCAGGCGAGCTCCCCCGGCTCGGTGCGCAGCACCCGCGCCGCCGCCTCCAGCCCCTCCGCGACGACGGGGGGGCGGCGGCCCGGGGAATGGCCGTCGGAGGCGATGAAGTGCGCCATGCCGTCGCGCAGCAGGGTCTCGGCGGTGCGGCGCGCCAGGTCCCCGTTCTCCCCCGTCAGGCTCATCGCGGTGATCTGCACGAGCATCCCCTGGCCGACGAGCTCGCGCAGCCGGGCGGGCTGGCGCTGCACCGCGTCGGCGCGCTCCGGGTGGGCGAGCACCGCGCCGAGGCCGCGCAGCTCCAGGTCACGCAGGATGCGCGGCAGGGCCAGCGGCCAGCCGCGGAACGGCATCTCCAGGAGCACCCACCGCCCCCCGCCGCCCAGGGTGGCGCCCGCAAGGCCGCCGTCGCCGAGGCGCGGCAGGTGGTCGAGGGCGATCTCCCCGCCGGGAAGCACCTCCACCGGGACATCCGCCGCGGCGAGCGCCTCCCGCAGCCGGGCGACCCCGTCGGCGACCTGCCGCGGCGTGGTGGGGTGGCGGTCCGCCATGTGCGGCGTCGCCACGATGGTGCGGATGCCGGAGCGGTGCGCCACGCGGGCCATCTCCACCGCGACGGCGGTGCTGGACGGCCCGTCGTCGACGCCGGGCAGGATGTGGCAGTGCAGGTCGATCACGCGGGGTCCAGCGTACCTCCGCCACCCGACCCGCCGCCTGCGCTAAGATGGCGCGCCCCGGGGCATTAGCTCAGCTGGGAGAGCGCCTGGATCGCACCCAGGAGGTCAGCGGTTCGAATCCGCTTAGCTCCACTGAAGTTCTCTACGCGCGAGCCGCGGGGTCGGGGACGCGGTAGGGGGAGGATCTCGTTG
>JBFLWO010000356.1:0-3134 GCA_040757755.1 Actinomycetota bacterium | reverse complement strand
CCGGTGCCGGGTGTGGACCTGGTGGTGAAGAGCCCGGGGGTGCCGGGGGAGGCGCCGCCGGTGGCGGCCGCCCGGGCGGCGGGGGTGCCGGTGTGGAGCGAGATCGAGCTCGCGGCGCGGCGTCTGCCGAACCCGGTGATCGGCGTGACCGGAACGAACGGGAAGACCACCACGACCGAGCTCACCGCTCATGTGCTGCGCTCCGCGGGGCGGGATGCGGTGGCGTGCGGCAACCAGGGCACGCCGCTCGCGGGGCTCGTCGGCGCGGTGGGTCCGGACATGTGGCTGGTGGTGGAGTGCTCGTCGTTCCAGCTGGAGGACGTGCACGAGCTGCGGCCGCGGGGGGCGGTGCTCCTGAACCTCGCCCCGGACCACATCGACCGTCACGGCGACCTGGCGGCGTACGAGCGGGCGAAGCTCCGCCTGTTCCAGCGCCAGGAGGCGGGGGACCTGGCGCTCGTGCCGCGCGGCACGCGCCCGCCGGGCGGCGGCACGGTGGGGTTCCTCGACGACGGCGAGGCGGGGCCGGACGCCGCGGCGTGGGCGGCGGGCGGCCTGCACCTCGCCGACGTGGGGCTGGTGGCCGGGTGGGGGGACGTGCCGCTTCGCGGGCGTCACAACCGGCAGAACGCGATGGCGGCGGCGGCGCTGGCGTGGCATGCGGGGGTGCCGGCGGGGGAGATCGCGGCGGGCCTCGCGTCGTTTCCGGGTGTGGCGCACCGCCTGGAGGTGGTGGGTGAGGTGGGGGGCGTGCGGTTCGTGAACGACTCGAAGGCGACGAACCCGGAGGCGACGCTCGCGGCGCTGGACGCGTACCCGGACGGCGTTCACCTGATCCTGGGGGGCCGGCACAAGAGCACGCCGTTCGGGCCCCTGGCGGAGGCGGCGCGGTCCGCGGGGGTGCGGGCGTATCTGATCGGCGAGGCGGCGGGCGACATCGGTGACGCGCTGGGCGCCGCGGGGGTGCCGTTCACGGTGTGCGGTGAGCTGGGCGCGGCGGTGCGGGCGGCGTCCCGGGCGGCACGGGTGGGGGACGTGGTGCTTCTGAGCCCGGCGTGCGCGAGCTTCGACCAGTTCGGCGGGTTCGAGGAGCGGGGCGCGGCGTTCCGGGGGGCGGTGGCCCGCCTCGGGTGACCCCTGGGCACTGTCTCTAGCGGTGGTGGCGCGTGGGGCGCGGGGGGTCGAGGTGAGGGGTGTCCCCGTCTCCCGTGGAAAGGCGATCGATGTCGAGTCCGCTCCGTGATGTGCCGTCGTTGCCGCCGCATGCCGCCGCCGTCGCCCGGGGGTTGGCGCGTCGCGCCGCGGCGGGCCGCCCCGTGTCCCCCGCGATCTTCGCGACGGACCCGCGGGAGCGCTACGTGTGCGTGTCGGCGGAGCGTGACGGCGGGGTGCACATGGTGGTGCGTGTCGCGGACCGCTCCGGACGCCACGTGTGGCGCGCCCCCGTGGACGCGGCGGGCGAGATCGGGGAGTGGCGGCGGGCCGAGGTGACGGCGGGCCGCGCCGGCGACATCGAGGACGCGTTCCGGTTGGCCCCCGCCTAGCGGGGGCCGTGGGTCGCGGGCGGGGAGCCCCGACATCCTCCGCCCGCGGCCCGCTCCCTCACCGACGGCGACCCCGAGGATGGGACCCGGCGCCCGCAGGCCCGACCGGGGTGAGCGAAGGGCGGGACCTCCCACGCCCCGGGTGAGACCCGGGGGCGCGGGAGGCGCGTCCTACCTGAGCGGCATCGGGGGGCGGCGGGCGTCGCCGAGGGCGGCCTCCAGGGCGCAGCCGAGGGCGACGAGCACGGGCTCCCGGCCGGGGAGGGTGACGAGCTGCAGCCCGACGGGGAGGTCGTCCTCCGCCACCCCGCACGGCACGGTCACCACCGGGAACCCCACGAGGCTCCAGGGGATCGCGTTGCGCGACAGCACCGTCAGGTACTCGGCGAAGTCCTCCACCGGGGGCGCGACGACGGGGGACGTGGGCATCGCCAGGACGTCCACGGCGGCGAGCTGCGCCGCCAGCGCCTCCGTGAGCTCCGCCCGCATCCGCTGCGCCGTGAGGTAGTCGACGGCGGTGAGGCGCTCCGCCTCGTCCAGCTGGTCCGCCACCTCCTCCCAGTACAGGTCCCGGTCCAGGCCCAGGCCCAGGTGGTACGTCACCGCCTCCGCCCGGCTCACCACCATCCCGCAGGCGTTCGCCCGCTCCAGGTCGAGCCCGTCGGGGCGGGACGCCTCCCGCACCGCGCACCCCAGATCACCCAGGGTCGCGACCGCCCGCCGCACCGCCGCCGCCACACCAGGTTGCGCGCCGGCGAACGCCGCCTCCGGCACGCCCACGGACACGCCGTCCACCGGGGCGCCCGCCCACGTCGACAGGCCCGCGTAGCGGTCCGACAGCGCCTCCAGCATCAGCGCCGCGTCCGTGACGGTCGACGCGATCGGCGCGACGTGATCCATCGTCCACGACAGCGTGACGACACCCGCCGTCGGCACGACCCCGTACGTCGGCTTGAACCCCACCAGCCCGCACAGGGCGGGCGGCACCCGGATCGAGGCGCGCGTGTCGGTGCCGAGGGACGCCAACCCCGCGCCGGTCGCCACCGCGATCGCCGACCCGCCGCTCGACCCCCCCGGGATGCGGGACGGGTCGTGCGGGTTGCGGGCCTGCGGCGTCGTCACCCCCAACGCGAACTCGTGCGTCGCGACCTTCCCCAGCACCACCGCGCCGGCGGCGCGCAGCCGCGCCACCGCCTCCGCGTCACGCGCGGGATGCTCCTCGTACGCCGCCGACCCGGCGCGGGTCACGGCGCCCGCGACGTCGATCACGTCCTTCACCGTCACCGGCACGCCGTGCAGGGGGCGGCGCACCGCCTCCGGGCACGCGGCGGCCTCCAGGTCGCGGGCGTCCGCCTCGGCCCGCGCCCGTTCCGGCAGGAGCTCCACCACCCCCCCGAGGGACGCGTGCGCCGCCGCGGCCTCCAACGCCTCTTCCACCAACGTCCGGGCCGACACCCGGCCCGCGGCGATGTCCGCCCGGGCCGCGGTGATCGGCGACAGATCCCGCGGCGGCACGCCCCCCGGCCGCGACGCGACCGGGGGCAGGAGCGGCGGCAGGTCCACCGCGGGGCGGCGGTGCGGCGCGGGGCG
>JBFLWO010000355.1:0-3135 GCA_040757755.1 Actinomycetota bacterium | reverse complement strand
CACCGTCCCGGCGACCGCGTCGACGACGAGGCCCGTCGCGCCGCCCCCCGCGTCGGTCACCACGATGCGGGTCTGCTCCGTGGGAGCGGCGTCCGGGAGGCCCAACGCGACGCGGGCGCTGACCACCGGCACCACCTCCCCGCCCACGTCGATCACGCCGCGCACGTGCGCCTCGCTGCGCGGCAAGGGGCTCGGCGGGGAGTAACCCACCACCTCGCGCACCCGCTCCGCCGGAAGGGCGTACACCTCGCCGGCGACCATCACCGGCACCAGGCGGCGCGTGCGCGGCGCGGCTCCCCCCGCCACGTCAGGCGCCCACCGCGACGCCGCCCGCCGCCATGATCACCCGGATCGCCTCCTGATCCTCGGCGGACGGAAGCGTCCAGCCCGGCCGGTAATGGAACCGCTCCATCGCCGTCGTCGTCGCCGGCCCCGTCACGAACTCGAAGTGCTCCGCCGTGACGAACGTGGGGTGAGGGTGGCCGCAGGTGCGCGCAAGGGCGAGAAGCTCGCCCCGCAGCACCTCCACGTAGTTCGCGAGCCGCACCGACTTGAGCTGCGGGTCCAGGCCCCGCTGCAGCCACGCCGACTGCGTCGCCACCCCCGTCGGGCAGCGACCCGTGTGGCACCGCTGCGCCTGGATGCAGCCCACCGCCATCATCGCCTCCCGCCCCACGTTCACCATGTCGCACCCCAGGGCGAACGCGAGAAGCCCCGTCTCCGGCAGGCCCAGCTTCCCGGAGCCGATGAACACCACGCCGTCGTCGAGGCCCCGCATCGCGAACTCCCGGAACACGCGGGTGACGCCGAGGCGGAACGGCAGGGCGACGTGGTCGGCGAACACGAGGGGCGCCGCCCCCGTCCCGCCCTCCCCGCCGTCGACGGTGATGAAGTCCACCCCCCGGCCGGTCTCCGCCATCCGCGAGGCGAGCTCCATCCAGAAGTCGCTCTCCCCCACCGCGGACTTGATGCCGACCGGCAGCCCCGTGGCGTCGGCGACCGTCTCCACGAACTCGAGCAGGGAGTCGACGTCGGAGAACGCCGAATGGGACGGGGGGCTCACCACGTCCCGACCCGCCGGCACGCCCCGCGCCTGCGCGATCTCCGCCGACACCTTCCGCGCCGGCAGGAACCCGCCGACGCCGGGCTTCGCCCCCTGGCTCAGCTTCACCTCGATCGCCCGCACCGGCGCCCCGCCGCACAGCTCCACCAGGCGCGGCAGGCTGAACCGCCCCGACGCGTCCCGGCAGCCGAAGTACGCGGTGCCGATCTGGAACACGAGGTCGCCGCCCTGGCGGTGGTGCACGCTGAGGCCGCCCTCCCCCGTGTTGTGCAGGCACCCGGCGAGCCTCGCCCCCGCGTTCAGCGCCCGCACCGCCGCGCCGGACAGGGCGCCGAAGCTCATGCCGCTCACGTTCACCACGCTCGCGGGGCGGAACGCGTGGCGGCGGCCGCGGGCCGCCCCCATCACCTTCGCGCACGGCAGCGGGCTCCCCGGCGGGTCGCCGCCCGGCGGCGGCGGGTGGGGGAACGCGGCGTGCTTGAGGATCAAGTAGTCCCGGGTGCGCTCCACGTCGTTGTCGGTGCCGAAGCCGAAGTGGTTGTCCAGGCGCTTCGACGACCGGTAGATCCAGCTGCGCTGGTTGCGGCTGAACGGGCGCTCGTCGTCGTTGCCGGTCACGATGTACTGGCGCAGCTCCGGGCCGAACGACTCCAGCAGGTAGCGCAGGTGGCCGATGATCGGGAAGTTGCGCAGCACCGCGTGGCGCCGCTGCGCCAGGTCGTAGACCGTGACGAGGGCGAGGAGCCCGAGGACGACGATGACGGCGATCAGCCAGCCGGGGATGGGTGGGCCTCCTGCGCGGGCGGCGGTGTGCGCGCCATTCTCGCCGCACCGGACGGCGACCGCCATCCGCCACGGCCTTGCGGGCCGCCCCGGCGGCGTTCATCGTTTCCGTACGACACACGAACCGGGAGGGGTACATGGCGGACGAGCCGACCATCGTCCATGACATAGGCGCCGGTGGGCGCACCGCGGAGGAGGCACGCGACAGCGCGCGCACCGTCTTCGCGCAGGTGATGTTCCTGGTGGCGGTGACCGCCGGGTTCTTCGCCGGTGGTGCCTACGTCGGGCGCGACATCTCCACCGGGTGGTCGTGGGCGTGCCTCATCGGCGGCGTCGTGCTCATGTTCGGCCTCGGGTTCGCGCGGCGGTCCGCGGCGCTCGGCATGGGCGTCCTGTTCACCATGGGGCTTCTCCTGGGCCTGGGCTTCGGCCCGGTGCTCGCCGCGTACGCGGGCCTGGAGAACGGCGGCACGCTGCTCGCCCAGGCGGGCGGGGCCACCGCCCTGTTCATCGCCGCGTTCGGCGCCTACGGCTACGCCACGCGGCGCGACTTCGCGGGGTGGGGCCGCACCCTCATGTGGGCGCTCCTCGGCCTCATCGCGTTCGGGATCGTCCTCATCTTCGTCTCGATCCCCGGCGGCCGGCTGATCTACAGCATCCTCGGCCTCGGGGTGTTCGCCCTCCTCACGATCTTCGACTTCAACCGGCTGCGCCGCGCCCACCCGGAAGACGTGGTGTGGATCGCGTGCAGCATCTTCCTGGACGTGCTGAACGTGTTCATGTTCATGCTGCAGATCCTCGGCGGCAGCAGGGACTGATGTGACAGCGGTGTGACGGCCCGCGGGCAGACTCCCGCGGGCCGCGCCGCTCCCCACGCGGGCCCCCGTCCGACACGGGGCTCAGCCGGGCGGCCGGCGGCTGTGCCGGCGGGCCAAAGTGGCATGGCCGTGCCACCCTTACTCTCGACGCCGGCGGCGCGCGATCTGCGGGGCGCCGCCATCCACGCCGGGATGAGGAGACGACTCGTGGGATACACCGCCCAGTACGACGCGCTCGACACCCTCCGCTGGATGGTGAACGATGCGCGAGACGCCGTCCTCGCCGACACGTACGTCGACGGGAAGGGCAAGGCGAAGGCGAAGTCGAAGGCGCGGCGCGAGGCGGAGCGCATCCGCTACGAGACGCTCTGCGAGGTGATGTGGAACGTCGCGGGGCGCCCCGAGTCGCTGGAGGCGGTGACCCGGGACGGGATCCTCCTGGCGTAGGTCCGGATCTGTCCCCGGCGGTCC
>JBFLWO010000354.1:0-3136 GCA_040757755.1 Actinomycetota bacterium | reverse complement strand
GACGGGAACGCCCGCGCGGGGGCGGCGCGCACGCCGCTGAAGTTCGCGGCGACGACGGTGACCCACACCTGGTCGGTGAGGTCGTTGTCGATGGTGGCGCCGAAGATGATGTTGGCGTTCGGGTCGGCGGCGTCGGCGACGACGCGGGCCGCCTCGTTGATCTCGAGAAGCGACAGGTCGGGGCCGCCCGTGATGCCGAGCAGGATGCCGCGGGCCCCGTCGATCGGCGTCTCGAGGAGCGGCGACGAGATCGCGGCGGTGGCCGCCTCGACGGCGCGGTTGCCGCCGCCCGCGTACCCGATGCCGAGCAGCGCGGTGCCGGCGCCGCGGATGATCGTGCGCACGTCGGCGAAGTCGAGGTTGATGAGCCCCGGCAGCATGATCATGTCGCAGATGCCCTGCACGCCCTGGCGCAAGAGGTCGTCGCACAGGCGGAACGCGTCGAGCATGCTCGTGCCGCGCTGCAGCACGCTCATGAGCCGGTCGTTCGGGATCGTGATGACCGTGTCGGCCTGGGACTGCAGGTCCACGATGCCCTGCTCGGCGATGCGCATGCGCCGCGCCCCCTCGAAGGAGAACGGCCGCGTGACGACGGCGAGGGTGAGGGCCCCGACCTCGCGGGCGATCTTCGCGACGAGCGGTGCGGCGCCGCTGCCGGTGCCGCCGCCCTCCCCCGCCGCGATGAACACGAGGTCGGCGCCGCGCAGGGCGCGGCGCACCTGGTCCTCGCTCTCGCGCAGGGCCTGTGCGCCCTTCTCGACGTCGCCGCCGGTGCCGAGCCCCTTGGTGAGCTCCATGCCGACGGGGATGCGGACGGGGGCGTCGGAGCGGTCGAGCGCCTGGCGGTCCGTGTTCACGGCGATGAAGTCGACGTCGCGGATGCCGACGTCGATCATCCGGTTCACGGCGTTGCAGCCGGCGCCGCCGACGCCGACGACCTTGATGACCGCGATGTAGCTGGAGGCGGTGTCGCCCACGTGGGGGCGGTCGTCGCGCCAGGCGGGCGGCTCCTCGCGCTCGGCGCCCGGGGCCCCCGGTTGCGTGTTGCGGAAGAGCTCGGCGAGCGGCCCCTCCCGCATGCTGGGGCGCTTCGTGCTCATGCGGCGGCGGCCTGGCGGGCGGCGGGCTCGGTCACGCCGAGGCTGGCGAGGACCTCCTTGGACAGCAGGCGGTACCAGCGGGCCGCCTGGCCCGACGAGTCATAGCGCAGCACGCTCGAGCCCTGCACCGGAGCCTCCGCGAATCGGATCGTCTTCCCGATCTTCGTACGGTACACCCGACCGCCGAAGCTCTGCTCCAGTACCGCGACCGCCTCGCGGCCGTGCACGGTGCGCCCGTCGTACATGGTGGGGAGGATCCCGACGATGTCCACCCGCGGGTTGAGGTGCTCCCGCACCTGGGCGAGGGTCTGGTTGAGCTGGGCGAGGCCGCGCAGCGACAGGTACTCGCACTGCACGGGGACGATGACCCCGTCGGCGGCGACCATCGCGTTGATGGTGAGCAGGCCGAGCGACGGCGGGGTGTCGATCAGGACGAAGTCGTAGAGCTCGCGCATCGGCCGCAGCGCCATGTCGAGGCGGCGTTCCCGGCCGATCATGGCGGACAGGGCGAGCTCGGCGCCGGCCAGCTCGATGCCGGCGGGGGCGATGTCGATCTCGCGCACCTGCACCATCGCGCTCATCGGCTCGTCGCGCACGAGCACGTCGAACATCGTGCTGCCGAGGTTCTCGACGTCGATGCCCTGGCTCATGGACAGGTTGCTCTGGGGGTCGAGGTCCACCGCGAGGACGCGGTACCCGCGCTCGCGCAGGGCGACACCCAGGTTGAGCGTCGTCGTCGTCTTGGCGACCCCGCCTTTTTGGTTGGCGAGGACGATCGTGAGTGCCGGATGGGGCATGTGGCGCACCTTGCAGCGGTGGGCGGGGCCGAGGCTTCCAGCCTGTTCGCCCCGCGGGCGCGAACTCCTTTTCCGGGCGGCGCGGGTCGGCGCCGGGGCGGTCATCCGCCTTCCGGCTCGGCCTCCGCGCGGGCGGCGACGGTGCGGCGCACGACGGTGCGCACCGCCACCACCAGGCCGAAGACGGCGAGGCAGGCGGCGACGCCGACGATGATGCCGTCGGCGCCGGGCACGTCGAGGAGCTTGATGCCGGCGAGGGTGAGGGTCGCGGCGAGCGCGACGCGCAGGCCGCGGTCGGGAAGGCGCACCACGAGGTGGCTTCCGATGAGGACGCCGGGGATGGACCCGATGAGGAGCCAGCCGGTGGCGGTGAGGTCGACGTTGCCGCCGATGAGGTGGCCGATGCCGGCGACCCACAGGAGGGCGGCGGCGTGGAAGATGTCGGTGCCGACGACCTGGGCGGCGGCGAGCGGGAACGCGACGAGCATGACGAGGCCGAAGAACGTTCCGCTGCCGACGGAGGTGAGGCCCACGACGAAGCCGCCGATCATGCCGGTGACGAGGGCGAGGCGCTTGTCGCGCCACGACATCACCCAGTCCGGCGCCGTGTGGTGGCGCAGGTACGCCTTGATGAGGAACCCGAGGCCGCAGATGACGAGGGCGGCGCCGAGGATGATCTCCCCGGCGTGCTCGAAGCCGTCGCCGTAGCGGTGCTTCAGCCAGGTCGCGAGGGCGACGCCGCCGAGGGAGAACGGGGCGGAGCCCAGGAGCATCCAGCCGGAGAGCTTCAGGTTGACGTGGCCGAGGCGCCAGTGCTGGACGCCCCCGAACGTCTTGAAGATCGCTCCGTGCAGGATGTCCGTGCCGATCGCGAGGCTCGGCTTGAACCCGAAGAGCAGGACGAGCATGGGCGTCATGAGGGAGCCGCCGCCCATGCCGGTCACCCCGACCAGCAGGCCGATCAGGAGCCCGGCGAGGGAGAGCTTCGGGTCCACGGGCGGGACTATACACGCATTCCTTATCGGTCCAATAAGGAGTGTTGATGGAATCGCCGGGAGGGGCCCGCTGAGGGTCGGAGGTGGGTCCCGAGGGGGCATTCGTCCGCTCACCGGCCGGCGCGTGCCGCTCTACCCTTGGTGGTCGGATGCCCGACGCACCGCTCCACCCTGCCGTCCCGCCGCCCCCGTCCGGCGCGTCCCGCCGGCCCCGCCACGCGGCGCTTCTCGCCGCGGCCCTCGC
>JBFLWO010000353.1:0-3161 GCA_040757755.1 Actinomycetota bacterium | reverse complement strand
AGAGCATGCTCGCGTACAACCTGGGCGACGAGCATCCGCTGTCGCCGGTGCGCCGCGAGCTCGCCGCGGAGCTCATCCGCGCCTACGGCCTGCTGCGGCACCCGGACGTCACCGTCATCACGCCGCGCCGCGCCACCGACGAGGAGATCGCGCGGGTCCACGCCCCCGCCTACATCGCCGCGGTGAAGCGGCTCGGGACCGAGCCCGACCTGGCGCACGCGTGGGAGGCGACGCAGTGGGGGCTCGGGGCGGGCGGCGACACCCCCGCCTTCCCGGGGATGCACGAGGCGGCCGCGGCGATCTGCGGCGCGAGCATCGCCGCCGCCCTGGAGGTGTGGGAGGGGCGGGCCGAGCGGTGCTTCTCCGCCGGCGGCGGGCTGCACCACGCCTTCGCGAACCGCGCCGCGGGGTTCTGCATCTACAACGACTGCGCCGTCGCGATCGCGGCGCTGCTCGACGCCGGCGCCGAGCGGGTCGCGTACATCGACGTCGACGTGCACCACGGCGACGGCACCCAGTGGATCTTCTACGACGACCCGCGGGTCCTGACGTGCTCCGTCCACGAGAGCGGCCGCTACCTGTTCCCCGGCACCGGGTGGATCAGCGAGCGCGGCAGCGGGGCGGGGGAGGGGACGGCGCTGAACATCCCGCTCCCCGCGTTCTCCGGCGACGGCCCCTACCTGCGGGCCGTGGAGGAGGTGATCGGCCCCGCGGTGCGGGACTTCCGGCCGGACGTGGTCGTCACGCAGAACGGTGCAGACCCCCATCACTCCGACCCGCTCGCGCACCTGCAGGTCACGATGCACGCGTTTCCGCGCCTGTACCGCTCCCTGCGCGACATCGCCGACGACGCGGCGCAGGGACGGTGGGTCGCCCTGGGCGGCGGCGGGTACACGTTCGACGTCGTGCCGCGCGCCTGGACGCTCCTGTTCGCCACGATGCTCGGCGTCGACCCCCCGGACGAGATCCCCGCGGAGTGGCTGCACCTCGCCCGGCAGCGCAGCCGGGAGGACCTCACCCCCCTGCTGCGCGCCGATGTTGAGCCGGAGGCGCCGGCGGCGGAGCGGGCCCGCGCCGACGCGGAGGCCGGCGAGGTCGTCGACGCCGCCCGGCGTCTCGTGCGGTGAGCGCGGCGGGTGGGGGCGGTCGGCGTCGCCGCCCGCCGGTACGCTCCGGGCGACCATGCACGAGCTGACCGCGTCGTGGCGGCGCGCGGACGAGCCGGTCGCCGCCCACCACCTCGCCCAGGCGCTCCTGCCGCCCGGCGCGTACGCCCGCTGCCGCGGCGTGGCGCAGCAGGCGGCGCGCACCGCCCGTGCCGCACGGCTCGCACGGGACCGCCGCGCACGGCTCCTGTCCGCCGCCTGGCTGCACGACCTGGGGCGCGCCGCCGGCCCCGGCGTGGGCCGGCTCGACGCCGCCCGGGCCCTCCGGCGCGCCGGGCACGAGCCGCTCGCCCGCATCGTGGCGCACGCCGCGGGGGCGGCGCTCGCCGCCGAGCTCGCGGGACGCCCGCCGGTCGCCGCCGAGTTCCCCCCGCCGGCCGGCGCCGACGCGGGCCTCCTGACGCTGCTCGACATCGCCGTCGTCACCACCGGCCCCGACGGGGCGCCCACCAGCCCC
Organism: Actinomycetota bacterium; assembly: GCA_040757755.1. GTDB lineage: Bacteria > Actinomycetota > Thermoleophilia > Miltoncostaeales > Miltoncostaeaceae > JBFLWO01. Next base: position 1,538 of record JBFLWO010000353.1, on the reverse strand, counting down.
GCGCGGCTCCTGCGCGCAATCGCGGATGGCGGCCCGACCGACCCCCGCCGGCGCGTGCTCGTCGCGGTCGTCGCGCGCCTCGCCGACGACCCGGTCGCCCGCGCCCTGGTCGAGCACCTCGCGCCGCGCGCGGCGGCCGGTTCGTGACGGGAGTCGCGGCGCGCGCCGCCGCCGCCGTCACCGCCGTCGCCGCCCTCACCGCCCTCACCGCCCCCGCGGCGGTCGTCGCCGACGGCACCGTGGCGCTGGAGGCGGGGCGCCCCCTCGCAACCGCCCTCACCGCGATGGGTACGGACGGCGCCGCCGCCGCGCTCTACCCCCGCGGCGACGAGGTCAGGCTCGTCATGGCACGCCCCGGCGACGGGGGACGCACCGCCGGCGGCGCCCCCGAGGCGGTGCCGCTGCCGCAGGGCGCGGCCGTGGAGGGGCTCGCGGTCGCATCCGGGGGGCGCGTCCTCGTCGCGTTCCGCACCGCCCACTCCTGCGCCCCCGTACACGTCCTGACCCGCGCGGCGGACGGGACGTGGGCGTCGGCCGAGGCGGGCGGCGGCGCGGCCGTGTCGGCCGCCGTCGCGACCGCCCCCGACGGGTCCGCGGCGGTCCTCGCGGTGGGCTGTGCCGGCGACGTCGCGCTGCGCACGCAGGACGCCGCGGGCGGGTGGAGCGTCCAGCCGATCGGGTTCACGGCCGCGCCCACCGCGCGGGCGTCGCTCGCCCTCGGCGCGGCGGGACTCGCGGTCGCCGGGGTGGACGGCCCGATCCCCCTGCTCCTCGTGCGCCAGGCGGGGGCGTGGGCGCGCACCTCCCTGCCCGGCGGGCCGCCGGCGGTGGGGGAGACCATCGCGACGCTGCGGGTCGGCATCGACGCGCAGTCACACCCCGTCGCGCTGCTGCGCCGCGTGGGGGAGACGGGCATCGACGTCACCGGACCCATCGCCGCCCCCGTGTCGTGGAGTCTCGACCGGCTCCTCGGGACGGCGTCGTGGGTGCCGGTCTCCCCGGGCGGCCCCGACAGCGTCGACGTCGCCTCCGGCGGCGGCACCCTCGTCGCGCGGCGCCGCGACGGGACGATGCTGGTGGAGGGGCCCGGGGGCACCCTTGTCGCCCAGATCGACACGCTCGCCGCCGCCGGTGGCCCCGGCGGGGCGTTCGCCTACGTGCCGCGCGGCGGGCCGCCGGTCCTCGGCGTCGGGACCCCGCCGTCCGTCACGGTCACCGCGCCGCGGTCCGTGCGGTTCGGGGAGGCCGCCGCCCTACGGATCAGCGTCACCGACGCCGCGGGACGTCCCCTGCCCCGGGTCCGGGTGCGGGCCGCGGCCCTCGCCGCCGCCACCGACGACGCCGGCGCCGTCACGCTGCGGCCCGTGCTGACGGCGACGGGGCCGGTGGAGGTGGTCCTCGCGGACGCCGGACCCGTCCCCCCGATGCGCGTCACGGTCCGCATCGCGGTGCGCCCGCAGCCGGTGGTGCTGCGCGCCACCATCGCCCGGGGCGCGTCCCGGGCCGTCGTCACCGGCACGGCCGCGTCCCCCGCGGCG
>JBFLWO010000352.1:0-3161 GCA_040757755.1 Actinomycetota bacterium | reverse complement strand
GGAGGCGTCGCTCACCGCCCACGCCCCCGCGTCCTGCTGCACCACCCAGGCGTCCCGCACGGGGGCGCCGTCCGCGTCGCGCACCACCCCGCCCACGCGGTGCGTCTCCTCCAGGGTCGCCCGGCCGTTGCCGGCGTCGAGGACCCGCACCGTCTGGGTGCGGACCTCCGGGCCGCGCTCCACCGCGGTGCCCGGCTCGCAGGACACCGTGACGCAGTAGTCGAGCGACGCCTTGTACGAGCCGCCGACCGCGGTCCAGAACTCCGGCCCCCCCTCGGAGCGCGGCTGCGCGACCCGCGTGTACAGGGGGTAGCGGTCGGTGGGCTGCATGCCGAGGGTGCCGGCGAGGGTGTCGCCCGGCAGCTCGGGGTACGCGTACAGGACGGCGAGGACCTGGCTCAGGATGCGGTGCTCGTCCTCCACCTCGCGCGTCCACGCGGTGACCGCGTAGCTGGCGTCGAGCCGCAGCGGCGGGCGCATCTCCACCAGCGCGCCCCCCTCCCGCCGCGGCTCCCAGTCCATCGGCCGGCTCTCCCGCGACTCGCGCAGGTCGTAGAGGAACAGGTTCACGGTGGGGACCGACAGCTGCGCCGACCACTCCTTGCTGGGGGCCTCGAACGCGAGCTCGACGCCGTCGAAGCCGTGGCGGGCCATCTCCCGCTTGAGCAGCCGCCGGACCGTCTCGTCCAGGTCGGCCAGCATGGTGTTGAGCGGGACGCGGATCGCCGGCGGCACGCCGACCTCCTCGTCGACTGGGACGTGACCCGGTCATCCCACCAGCCACCGGCCGGGGGGGATAGGCCCGCGGAGGCGCCCGAACGGGCAGACATCGGTGCACCCCGGCGCAGCCGGGGCGCGCAGTCAGGGCGCGGGGTCCGCCTCGCGCCGGACGACGGCGTCGACGTTGTCCGGCCAGTCCGGGTCGTCGATCAGCGGGTTCGGGATGCGCTTCTCGAAGTCGACCCAGATGCGGTGGTCGTTGCGGCAGTCGTAGGCGCGGCACGGGACGGGGCGCGCCTCATACACCTTGCAGCGGCACGTTCCCGCCTCCATGTGCACGCACGACCCGTCGGCCTGCTTCGCCAGGGCGTACGGCTGGTGGGTCTCCCAGCGGAGGATCCCCTCCTTCACGTCCTCGGTGGAGAGCGCCACGAGGAACCGGCAGCACGCCGCCTTGCACAGGTGGATGCGGGCGTCGCAGTCGATCGGCTCGCCGGGCGGCCACTCGTACTTGCTGACGTCGAACTCCTGGCGCACCACGGCCATGCCGCGGCGCACGAACCGCTCCCGCACGCGGTCCCCCGCGACCTTCCGTGCCGCCTCCAGGTCGTCCTCCGTGATCACGCCGCGCGAGACGAGCAGCTCGACGAGGGCGCCGAGCGTCGCCTGCGCGTCCTCGATCTCCTCCGTGTTCGAGTTCGCGCGGTCGTGCGTGTAGATGAGGCCCCACATCACGTCGGTGGCGGTGATGTCGGTGGGGTCCGCCCCGTCGGCGGGCGGCGGCTTCGGCGGCGGGGTCACGACTCCCCCGCGTCCCGCGCCGACCGGGGTCGCACCAGGGCGTGGAACCGCTCGAAGTCCGACTCGAGGGTGAGGCGGCCGAGCTTCGCGTACTCCAGGGCGACGCCGCGGACGAGGTGCGGCATCCCGATCACGCCGCCGTCCTCGGCGGCGAGGAACGCGGCGGCGAGCGACGCGTTGCGGATCCCCCCGCCGGACAGCTTGAACTGCGTGGCGAGGAACTCCGTGTCGATGTCGTCGGCGAGCGGCGCCTCGGCGGGCAGCACGAGCCGCCAGATGCGGGCCCGGTCCTCCGGCTCGGGGAACGGGAAGTCGACGACGAAGTCGAGGCGGCGCAGGAACGCGTCGTCGATGTTGTGGCGGAAGTTCGTCGCGAGGATGACGGCGCCGGAGTAGCTCTCCATCTTCTGCAGCAGGTAGGCGACCTCGATGTTCGCGTAGCGGTCGTGGGCGTCGCTCACCTCGGAACGCTTCCCGAACAGTGCGTCGGCCTCGTCGAAGAACAGGATCGCGTTGGACCCCTCGGCGGCGTCGAAGATGCGGTCGAGGTTCTTCTCGGTCTCCCCGATGTACTTGGACACGATCGTGGCCAGGTCGATGCGGTAGAGGTCGAGGCCCAGCTCGCGCGCAAGCACCTGTCCGGTCATGGTCTTGCCGGTGCCGGACTCCCCGGCGAACAGCACCTTCAGCCCCTGTGCGCGGGCGACGGTGCGGTCGTACCCCCATTCGGACAGGACGAGGTCGCGGTGGCGGAGGTACGAGGAGATGGAGCGGATGATGTCGAGGGGCCGCTCCGGCAGCACGAGGTGCTGCCAGCCGAACGCGGCTTCGAGGTGCGTGGCGAGCTCCCCGATGCGGGTGCTGGACGCCCGCCGGGCGCCGAGGTCGAGGTGGCGGGCGAGCGGGGCGGCGGCGCCCTCGGCGAGGGAGGCCTGCCGGGCGACCTCCGCCGCCTCCGCGATCTGGCCGATCGACAGGCGGAACTTGGCGGACACGTCGTCGACGTCGGCGACGCCGGCGAGCGCGGACCAGGCGACGCGGCGCTCCGCGTACGTCGGCATGGGGGCCTCGACCACGAGGGCGGTGCGGTCGCCGAGGGCGACGGCGGCGTCGGCGGTGCGGGCGCACACCAGGGTCCTCTCCCGCCGTGCGTGGAGGGCCCGCACGACGCGGCGGCGCTCGCCCGGGTCGAGGGACTCGAGGCCGTCGAACGCGAGCCGCGCCCCCTCCAGCGCGCAGGCGAGGGCGGCGTCGCGCATGTGCTCCTGGTCGGCGGCCTCGGCGGCGTCGACGAGGATCACGGGGCGCCCGAGGGCGACGGCGAGGATCGCGGCGGCGTCCGGGCCGACGGTGAGAAGCGGCAGGTGGCTGTCGGTGGCGAGGAGCGCCCGCAGCTGAAGCACGGCGTCGCCGCGGCCGGGGTCGTAGGCAGGGAGGGGGCGGCGGCGCAGGCGCCCGTCGCGGTCGGACTCGTCGAGGTCGACGCCGAGGAGGAAGGCGGCGAGCCGGTCCGCCACCTTCACGCCGCGGTCGGCGAGCGGCGTGAGGCCCCGGTCGTCGAGCAGGCGCAGGGCGCCGGTGGTGCGCAGCGGCGCGTCCTGGCCGAAGCGGGCGAGGACGTCGCCGGCGCCGACGTCGCC
>JBFLWO010000351.1:0-3175 GCA_040757755.1 Actinomycetota bacterium | reverse complement strand
CACCGAGCCCGCGACGACCGCCACGGAGCCCGCGACGACGACGACGTCGACGGCCGCGAGCGTGACCGTGTTCTTCCCGGAGGCGGGGGGCGAGGCCCTCGTCCGCACCGCGGTGCCCGCCTCCGGCACCGACCTGCGCGCGGCCCTGGAGGCGCTCGCCGCCGGGCCGTCCGGCGCGGCCCTCGACCGGGGCCTCCCCGCGGGCACCCGCATCCTGGCCGCGGACGTGTCGGGCGGCGTCGCCACCGTGGACCTGTCGCGCGAGTTCGCCGACGCCTACCCGTCCGGCGGCGCCGCCGCCGAGTTCCGGGCCCTCGCCCCGCTCGTCTACACGGCGACGGGGGTGGACGGGGTGGACGCCGTGCGGATCCTGGTGGAGGGGGCGGCGCCGGACGTGCCGACGCAGTTCGACCTCAGCGGTCCGATCGCGCGGCGGGACCTGCCGTCCCCGGCGGAGATCCGGTGAGGCGCCGGGGGCTCGTCGCCCTCCTGGCGGTCGTCGCGTTCCTCGCGCCCGCCGCCGTCGCCGCCGCGGCGCTGCCGCTCGTCGCGATCGACGCGGGACATGGCGGCAGGGACACCGGCGCCGTCGGCGTCCTGCCGGACGGCACGCCCACCGGCCTCACGCCGCGCACCGACGCGCGCGGGCGCACCCTGCTGTACGAGAAGGACGTCACGCTGGACGTGGCGTTCCGGCTCGACCAGCTGCTGCAGGCGCGCGGCTACCCCACGGTGATGACGCGCACCACCGACAACGGCGGCGGCGACGTGCCGTACACCACGGCGAAGGCGGACCTCGCGGCCCGTACGCGCATCGCGAACGAGACCGGCGCCCAGATCTTCGTGTCGGTGCACGAGAACTCCCTCAACAGCCGCTCCACCGGCACCGAGACGTACCACTTCTACTACGCGAGCCCGGCGGCGCGGGCGCTCGCCGTGCTGGTGCACCAGGAGGTGGTGCTGCGCCTGGGCCTGCATGACCGCGGCGTGCGGCAGGCCGGGTTCTACGTCCTGAAGCACACGGTGATGCCGGCGATCCTGGTGGAGGGCGCGTTCCTGTCGAACCCCGAGGAGGCGTTGCAGCTGGCGCGCCCCGAGGTGCGGCAGGCGCTGGCGGAGGGGATCGGCGCGGGGATCCAGAAGTTCGTCGATGGCGGCGGCGTCGTGCCCGGCGCCCCCGCGTACGGCGCCCCCGTGTCCCGCAAGCCGCTCGTGATCCGCTACCGGGTGACCGCCGGCGCGTTCCGCGCCCGCCGGGACGCCCTGGCGCGGGCGAAGCGGGTGCGCCGCGCCGGTTTCGACGCGGTCATCCGGTCCCGGTACACGCCCCGGGTGCGCCGCTCCCTGTTCTACGTCGTCACCGGCCAGTTCGTGTACCTGCAGAACGCGCGGGACCAGCGGGCCGCGTTGCGCCGCGCCGGCTTCCCCGGCCGCATCGGCGGCGCGGGGTAGGAAGCGCGGGGCCGTCGGGGGGCGCCGTTAGAGTCGCTCACCCGTGGCCGAGTCCGTCCAGCTCCCCCTCCCGACCCTGTCGGCGCCCACGCCGGGGGCGCGGGGGGACGCGCTCGCCGACCGGCTCTGCGCCCTGCTGGAGCGGCGCGGGCGGCCGCTGGAGGTGGGGCACGTCGTGAGCCAGCTTCTGCGGCTGAAGGGGTGCCCGGAGCGGCTCGGCCGGATCATGGTGGGGGAGATCGTCGACGGCGACGCCCGCCTCACCTGGCACGGGCGGGACCTGGTGGGGCTCGCCCCGGAGGGGTGGGCGGGCCTCGACCTGGCCGACGCGTCGTTCTGCGTCGTGGACCTCGAGACGACGGGGGGCTCCCCGGGCCGGTCGAAGGTGACGGAGATCGCGGCGGTGCGGGTGCGCGGCCTGGAGGTGCGCGAGAGCCTCGTCACGCTCGTCGACCCGGGCCACGCGATCCCCGCGGTGATCACGTCGATCACCGGGATCACGGACGAGATGGTCACGGGGCAGCCGGACATCGCCCAGGCGCTGCCGCTCCTCCTCGACTTCTGCGGCGGCGACATCCTCGTCGCGCACAACGCCCCGTTCGACCTGCGGTTCCTCAACTACGAGCGCCGGCGCCTGATGGGGAGCTACTTCACGCAGCCGTGGCTCGACACGCTCGCCCTGTCACGGCGCCTGGTGCGGGGGGTGGAGCGCCACGACCTGGCGTCGCTGGCCGCCTGGGCGGACACGTCGGTGCGGCCATCGCACCGGGCCCTGCCCGACGCGCAGGCCGCCGCCGAGCTCCTCATCGTGCTCCTGCGGATGCTGCAGGACCGCGGCGAGGGGACCCTGGCGCAGGCGGTGGCCATGGGGCAGTGGGGCGGGTCGCGCAACGCCCACAAGCTGGCCCTCACCGAGGGGCTGCCCCAGGCGCCCGGCGTGTACGTGATGCGCGACCGGCGCGGCGCGGTGCTGTACGTCGGCAAGGCCCTCAACCTGCGCCGCCGCGTGCGCTCCTACTTCGGGCCGGGGGGGAAGCACGGCCGCAAGGTGGGGCGCGCCCTGGACGGGCTGGAGCGGGTGGACCACGAGGTGTGCGGGTCGGAGTTCGAGGCGTTGTGGCGCGAGGCGCGGCTGCTTCGCGAGCACCGCCCGCCGTGCAACCGCCGCGGCCTGGGCGGCGGCTGGTACCTGAAGCTCACGGTGGCGGAGCCGTTCCCGCGTCTGTACGCGGTGGCGGAGCCGTCCGACCAGGCGGCGCTGCACGCCGGGCCGGTGCGGTCCGGCCGGGCGGCGAAGCTCGCCGTCGAGGCGCTCCACCGCCTGTACCCGCTGCGCACGTGCCGCTGGACGTGCCGCCCCGGGCAGGCCGCGCCGCGGCCGGCGGGGGCGGCGCCGTGCGCCGGGCCGTGCAGCGGCGACGCGAGCGGGTACTTGGACGTCGTGGACCGGGTGCGGCGCCTGCTGCAGGGGGATGTCGCCGACGTGGCGGGTGAGCTTCTCGAGCGCATCGCGCAGGCGCGGCGGGAGGGGCGGCTGGGCCCCGACGGCGGTCACCTGGTCGCCGCGCTCCTCACCGTGCTGTCGGCGCTCGGCCGTGTCCGCCGCGCCGCGGACCACCGCGTGGTCTTGCTGGAGGCGTCGAGCCGGCCGGGCTGCGTCACCGCGTTCTTCGTCGCCCGCGGCGAGGTGGTGCGGCGCGAGGTGCTGCCCCTCGCGGGTGGC
>JBFLWO010000350.1:0-3180 GCA_040757755.1 Actinomycetota bacterium | reverse complement strand
GCCGCGCAGCACGGGGATGTGCTCCAGGGGCCCGCGCGCCAGGCGGAGCTTCGGTCCGCTCGCGACGCGCACCTCGCCGTCGCGGTCGCGCACCGCGGCGGCCCAGTGGGTGGGGCCGTGGACGAGCAGGCCGTTCGCGAGGGCCATCCCCCCGAGCCGGACCGTCGGCGGGCCGTCGTCCATGGGGGAACTCTAATGCCGGGCGGCGTCTCGCACGGCCCGGCGCTCCTCCTGGCGGCGCTCGGCGGCGAGCCGGCCCGCGACGGGGCGCGACGTGTCGACGAACCGCATCGCGCCGGCCAGGGCGCGGTGCCCGGCGGCGTCGGCGATGAGCCGGTGCATCTCCTGCGCCACCCAGCGGTAGCTGTCGTGCCCCTGCGGCTGGCTGCGCAGCTCCACGAGGTGCATCGCCTCGCGGGCGTTCATGGTCATCGTGAACCGGATGCGGTGCGCGAGGGTCACGGCGTACGGCGCCTCGGGGGGCAGGGCGGCGGCGAGGTCGCGGGCCAGGCCGGCGCACGCCTCCTGGGTGCGGGCGTACGCCTCCGCCACCCCGGCCGCCGCCACCTCCTCCGGCACGTCGAAGCCGAGGTCGGGGGTGAGCGGCTGCGCCTGCAGCGTGAGCAGGCGGTGGCGTTGCAGGTCGCGGTACGCGCCGTAGTCGCACACCACCTCGAACGTGTAGCCCGTCGCCTCGAACGCGCGGCCGGGCCGGTGGCGGCGGTCGCCGCGCTCCCCGACGTAGGCCCGCAGCACCTCCGCCCGCTGCGCCGGCGACATGGCCCGCACCCGGTCGCGGACGGCGCTGAGCGGCAGGCCGCTCGCGGGCCACAGCGCGTGGGCGACGACCCGCTCCTCCCCGTCGGGGTCGTGGTCGACGAGGCGCACCGCCGGGCCGTCCGGGCCGCCGTCCGGGTCCGGCAGGAGCTCCCGCGCCAGGCCCGCGGCGTCGGCGTCGGTCTGCGCCAGGTAGCGGGCGTGGCGCACCCCCCGGTCCTCCCGGTCGACGCGGGTGAGGAACGCGGGGATCACCTTCCGCAGCTCGCGCAGCATGCTCTCGCCGCACGCCCGGGCCTCCGGCAGGGGGTGGGCGGCGAGCCGGATGAGGAGCGCCTCGAACGCCTGCCCGGAGGCGAAGATCCCGACGTTCGCGGTGGTCGCGGCGGGAAGCAGCCCCCGCAGCGCGTCGAGCGCCCGGGCCCGCACCGCCCGCGCCCGCGCCGCCTCCGGGGTGGCGTCGTCGCGTGGCAGCCGCGTGTCGACGAGCTCGGAGACACGCGGGATGAGCTCCCCGTACGTGTCGAAGGCGGCGTCCAGCACCTCCACGTACCGCCGCCCGAGCTCCGGGTGGGCCATGACGCGCTCGGGGCGGTGGTAGCGGTAGCGGCCCCCGGGGCGGTCCGTGAACGCGATGTAGCGCGTGGACTGCTCCAGGTAGCTGGCGAGGCGCCCCCACTCCAGCACCTTGGTGAGCACGTTGGACGCGCCCTCCACCGCGACGTGCGCCGCGCCGAGCTGCGCCACCGAGTCGTCGCCGTACTCGGCGAGCACCCGGTCGTACAGGGCCTCCGCCCGCTCCTCCCCGGCCCCCGCGCCACCGGTCGGGGTCGCGGCGTCGTGCGGCGGCAGGAACTCGTCGAGGAGCAGGCGCCGCAGGGACTTCGGGCTGCGCGAGTAGCGCGCGAACAGGGCGCCCTTCACCACCTCGGGGAGGTTGGTGAGGGCGAACACCGGCCCGTCGACGTCGGTGACGTGGCGGGCGAGGCGCGCGCGCTCCTCGGGGGTGAAGGCGGGGTCGCTCATCCAGAGGGGAACGCTAAACGCCGCCGCGGTCGTCGGCCTCGCGCGCCGCCGCGCGGCGGCGCAGCTCCGCCAGCCGCTCCCACAGCCGCGCCTCCAGGCCGCGGTCGGTCGCCTCGTACAGGCGGGTGCCCTCCAGGCCCTCCGGCAGGAGGGAGCCGGGCAGGACGGCATCCGGGTGGTCGTGGGGGTAGCGGTAGCCGGCGCCGTGCCCCAGGTGCCGGGCGTTCGGGCGGCTCGCGTCCCGCAGCGCGAGCGGCGGGCGGCGCGCCCCCTCCCGCTCGACGAGGTCCATCGCGGCGCCGATCGCCCGGTACGCGGCGTTCGACTTGGGGGCGAGCGCCAGGTACACGGTGGCCTGGGCAAGCGGGATGCGGGCCTCCGGCATCCCCACGAACTCGACGGCGCGGGCCGCCGCCACCGCCACCTCGAGGGCCCGCGGGTCGGCGTTGCCGACGTCCTCCGCGGCCTGCACGATGAGCCGCCGGGCGATGAACTTCGGGTCCTCGCCGCCCTGCAGCATCACGGCGAGGTAGTACACGGCGGCGTCCGGGTCGCTCGCCCGCATGCTCTTGATGAACGCCGAGATCGTGTCGTAGTGGGCGTCGCCCTCCCGGTCGTACACCACGGCGCGGCCGCCGCCGGCGGCGTGGCGCACGTCGTCCTGGCCCACTCCGCCGCCGTCCGGCACGCCCGCGGCGGCCGCCTCCAGCAGGTTGAGGGCGTAGCGGGCGTCGCCGCCGGCGCGGGCGACGAGCGACCCGCGCGCATCTGGCGCGACCCGCACCCGCCCGGCCAGGCCGCGGGGGTCGGCGACGGCGCGGTCCACCAGGCCCCCGACGTCCGCGTCGGTGAGGGGCTCCAGCACGAGGATCCGCATCCGCGACACGAGCGCCGCGTTCACCTCGTAGTACGGGTTCTCCGTCGTCGCCCCGATCAGCGTCACGAGGCCGTCCTCGACGGCGGGCAGCAGGGCGTCCTGCTGCGCCCGGTTGAAGCGGTGGATCTCGTCGAGGAACAGGACGGTGCGGGTGCCGGCCGCCAGCCGGTCCCGGGCGCGCTGCATCACGGCCCGCACGTCGGCGAGCCCCGCCGACACCGCGGACAGCTCCTCGAACACGGAGCGCGTCGACGACGCCACGAGCCGGGCGAGGGTGGTCTTGCCGGTGCCGGGAGGCCCGTACAGCACCATCGACGGGACGCGGTCCTCCGCGATCGCGCGGCGCAGGAACCCGTCCGGCCCCAGGAGGCGCGGCTGCCCCACCACCTCGTCCAGGGTCCGGGGACGCATCCGGGCGGCGAGCGGCCGCCCCTCCTCCATGCGGTCCTCGACCAGGGCGGCGAACAGGTCGTCGCCGGGCGGCTGCGGCGGGCGCCTGC
>JBFLWO010000349.1:0-3195 GCA_040757755.1 Actinomycetota bacterium | reverse complement strand
TCGTCGTCGGGCGCCACCACGAGAAGCGGACGCTCCGACGCCCGGTGGATCGCCGCCAGGGTCGCGGGCCAGGCGGGCCGGGCGACGGCGACGGCGCCGCCGTCCTTCCCCCGCAGCAGCCGGTCCGCCGCCTGCGCGACCGGCGGGGAGGCCAGGACGACGTCGTCGAGGAGGGTGGTGACGCTCACGGCGCGCCGTCGCCGCCGGCGGCGTCCGGCGCGGCGTCCCCCTCCCGGCGGCGGCCACGCCGGGTGCGGGCCCGCGACCCCGGCTCGCGGGCGTGGAACCGCGCCACCGCCGCGTCCATCCCGTCCGCCACGACCGCCTCGGTCATCGCGAGGCCCCGCTCCAGCATCGCCAGCACCTGGTCGCGCGGCTCCGTGAAGTCGTGCAGCACCCAGTCGGCCTCGTCCCCCCGGAAGCCGGGGCCGGGGCGGCCGATGCCGAGGCGCACCCGCAGGAACCCGCCGCCGCCGAGGGCGTCACGGATCGACTTCAGCCCGTTGTGGCCGCCGGTGCCGCCCTCCGCCTTGCCGCGCACCTCACCGAACGGCAGGTCCAGGTCGTCGTGCACCACGAGCACCTGCCCGGGCTGCGCCTTGAGGAACCCGGCGGCGGGCCCGACGGACTGGCCGGACAGGTTCATGTAGGTGGTGGGCACGAGCAGGCCCAGCGGGCCGCGCGGCCCGCGGGTCTCGGCGAACCGGCCCGCGAAGCGGGCCTTGAAGCGCGTCACGCCCAGGCGCTTGGCCAGCTCCTCGACCACGATCTGACCCGCGTTGTGGCGGGTCCTCGCGTAGCGGGGCTCGGGGTTGCCGAGGCCGACGACCAGGCGGACCGGCGGGTGCTCCCCGGTCCCCGCGGACACCTACTCCCCGGGCTCCCCGCCGCCGACGAGCTCCGGCTCACCCTCCTCGCCCTCCTCGGCGGCGACGGGGGAGGCGGTGGTGACCGACGCGAGGACCGTCTCCGGGTCGTCGACGATCCGCACGCCGGCGGGGGCGACGAGGTCCGACACGTGGGCGGTGTCCCCGACGGCCAGCTCGGTGACGTCGAGCTCGAGGTGGTCGGGCAGGGCGTCCGGCAGGGCCTCCACCGTGACGGCGGAGTGCGGCTGGTCGAGGACGCCGCCGTCGCGCACGCCGACGGACTGCCCCACGAGCACGACGCTGACGGGCGCCTGGATCGTCTCGCGCAGGTCCACCTCGGCGAGGTCGACGTGCAGGATCTGCCCCTTCACCGGCTCCACCTGCCACTCCTTCAGCAGAGCGGGCCGGGCCGCGCCGTCACCCACACGCAGGTCGATCACCGCGGTGCGGGCGCCCTCCGTGAGCAGCAGGCGGCGGATCTCCCGCTCGCCGAGCTGGAACGCGATGGACCCCTCGCCCTTCTGGTACAGGACGCCGGGGACCAGCCCCTGCTTCCGCAGACGCCGGGATGCGGCGCTGCCGAAATCGCTGCGAGGCTGGACGGTGAGCTGCAGGTGGCCCATGCGGTGCTTCCTTCGGTCGACGCGGAGCGGCCGGGAAGGATAGCGGACGCCGCCGCGCCGGGTCACGCCCCGGGCGGCAGGGGGCCTACCGATCGCGTCGCCCCCGCACCTGCCCCGCCCGCCCGTTGGCACCGGGCCGTATAAACGAAACGCATATACGGCGGTAGACGGGGTTAGAGGCACCCCCCGCCGGCCCCGTGAACGCGGCCTCTCCTGCGCCGCGGGCTCTTTCGCAGCCCGCCGCCATCGGGCCCCGAGCATGAGAGGCGGCGCTTCGAGCAGCCCCTCGACGCCGCCGGCCCGGACCGGGCATCAGTGAAGCCCGCTTCCCATCACCAGGAAGCCGGCGAGTCCCGTCGCGACGCAGGCGAGGAGCGGTCCGGCCGCGGTGCGGCGAAGGACGGTGAGCCCGGCCGCGACGAGGCACAGGCCGGCGGCGGCGTAAACCCACCACCCCAGCGGGGAGCCGTCGGCGTACCGGCGCAGGGTGGGCGCGGAGTACGGGTCGAACGACAGGTACCGGGAAACGAGGTACACCGCGGCAACGACGGGCACGAGGGCGACGGCGATGCGAAGCCGAGGCGGCCGGCGTGCCGGGGAGGCGGCGCTCCCCAGATGCAGCACCTCCCCCGCGACGAGCGCCGCACGCACGCCGGCGGCGAGGACGACCACCAGCCACGCCGCCGTGACGGCGGTCCCGACCCGCGCCGCCCGCGCAGTCACACCCCGCCCGTGGTGTGGCGGAAGCAGCCCACGACGTGGTCGTCCACCATCCCCACCGCCTGCATGAACGCGTAGCAGACGGTCGGCCCGACGAAGCGGAACCCGCGACGCTTCAGCTCCTTGGACATCGCCTTCGACGCGGGCGTCTCGGCAGGCACGTCCTCCATGCGCGTCCACCCGTTCACCAGCGGGGCGCCGTCGACGAACGACCAGAGGAGCGCGTCGAGGGAGCCGAGCTCCTCCTGCACCGCCAGCACCGCGGAGGCGTTCTGCACCGCCGACTCGATCTTCAGGCGGTTGCGGACGATGCCGGCGTCCTGCATCAGCCGCTCCACGTCCGGCGGCCCGAACCGCGCCACCTCCTGCGGGTCGAACCCCGCGAACGCCCGCCGGTACCCGTCGCGCTTGCGCAGGATCGTCGACCACGACAGGCCCGCCTGCGCCCCCTCCAGCACCAGCATCTCGAACAGGCGCCGATCGTCGTGCACCGGCACCCCCCACTCCTCGTCGTGGTAGGCGACGTACAGCGGATCGCCCAGAGGCACCCACTCGCAGCGCACCGTCTCCTCGGGCGTCATGCCGCCATCATGACGACCCCCTCGGGCGCCTCGGCCGCGGCGCCTTGGGAAGCGCCCCGGGGTGCGGTACATCACTCGGATCAGAGCGCCCCACCGGCCTGCCTCCGCATGGCCGCCGCGACGGGTGGGGGCGGCCGAGCCGGACACGGGGGGCGTCATGGGCACCGGAAGCGCGGGACGGGACGCGAGACGCGCCGCGGTGAGCGCACACCCCCCGGAACGGCGTCCGTCCCGCCGATCCTGCCTGGTCGCGCTCACCGCGTGCGCCGCGTTCCTCGCGGCGCACGCCGCGCCTGCGCTGCCTGCCTCCCCCGGCGTCCACGGCGACTTCAACGGCGACGGGATCGCCGACCTGGCGATCGGGGTCCCCTTCGAAGACGCCGGCTCGGTCATCGACGCGGG
>JBFLWO010000348.1:0-3206 GCA_040757755.1 Actinomycetota bacterium | reverse complement strand
CGACGCCGTTCAGGGTGGTACGTCCCGGCGCCCCGTCCCCGCCGCCCACCCGGCCGCGCGGCCCGCGCCGCCGGCGCTCCGCGATGACCGACACCTCCGCGTCGACGAGGACCCGCACGCGGCGCTCCACCCCGTCGCCGCCGCGGTGCGCCCCCGCGCCCCCCGTGCCGCGGCGCAGCCGGTACGCCTCCACGCGCAGGGGATACGTGGACTCCAGCGACTCGACCGGCGTGTTGAGGGTGTTGCTCATCGCCACGTGCACCCCGGACGGCCCGTCCGCCGTGGGCGACGCCCCCTGGCCGCCGCCGAGCGTCTCGTAGTACGTGAACCCGGCGCCGCCGACGGTGACGTTGTTCATCGTCCCCTGACCCTGGGCGGGCACCGGCAGCGCCTGCGCGAACGCCCCGGTGACGGCGTCGACGATGCGGCTCGACGTCTCGACGTTGCCGCCGGCGACGGCGGCGGGGGGGAGGGCGTTCACGAGGCACCCGGGCGGGGCGACGACCTCGACGGGGGCGAACGCGCCGGCGGACGCCGGGATGTCCGGGTCGGTGAGGGTCCGCACCACGAAGTAGACGGCGCTGCGCGTCACGGCCAGCGGGCAGTTGCAGTTCCCGGGGCCCGCCGGGTCGGTGCCCGTGAAGTCGACGGTCAGCGCGTCGCCGCGCACCGTCACCGCCACACGGATCCACAGGTCCTCGTCGGTGACGCCGTCGCCCTCCAGGGCCTCCTCCGCACGGTAGGTGCCGTCCGGCATCTCCGCGATCGCCGCGCGGGTGCGCCGCTCCGCGTACTCGAGCAGGGCGGCGAGGGATTCCTCCACCAGGGGTAGCCCGCGCCGGGCGGCGATCTCCGCCATCCGGGCCTCGGCGAGCCGGTGCGCGGCGAGCTGGGCCCGCAGGTCCCCCTCCCGGTCCCGGGGGGTGCGGGAGTTCGCGAGCACCAGGTCGAGCACGTCCCGCACCGGCTCCCCGTCCACGGCGATCCGGACGGGCGGGATAACGAGGCCCTCCTGCAGGAGGTCGCGGGACCCGGCGGGCATGCTGCCCGGGGTCATGCCGCCGACGTCGGCATGGTGGGCGCGGGTCACCGCGTACCCGACGTGCCGCCCGTCCACGGCGATCGCGCTGACCATCGTGAGGTCGGGCAGATGCGTGCCGCCGCGGTAGGGGTCGTTCACCAGCCACACCTCGCCGGGGGCGGCGCCCCGCGCGCGCACCGCGTCGACCGCCTCCGGCATCGCCCCGAGGTGCACCGGGATCGCCGCCGCCTGGATCACCATGCGGCCCTGCGCGTCGAAGATCGCGGTGCTGCAGTCCCGCCGCTCCGTGATGTTCGGGCTGTACGCCGCCCGGATGAGGGCGGCCTCCATCTCCTCCGCCACGGCGCGCAGGGCGTTGCCCATCACCTGCAGTGTCACGGGGTCCATGTCGCACCCCCCGCGCGGGGCGTGTCAGACCTGTCAGAGCGCATCGTCACGCCCGTTCCAGGAGGATCGTGCCGCGCGGGTCGGTCCGCGCCGACCACCCCGGCGCCACCCAGCAGGTCGCGCCCTCCATCGGGATCGCCCGCGGGCCGGTGACGCGCGCGCCGGGCTCGCCGGCCTCCAGGTCCGGGCGGGTGCCGGGGCGCTCGGCGGTCAGGCGCAGGCTCACGGCCTGCACGGCGCGGCCCCGGTCGCAGTCCCCGTAGCGCTGCTCGTGCGCGCGGTGGAACGCCTCGGCGAGCTCGGCGGCGGGGCGCTCCGGGTCCCACGGCACGGTCAGGGCGTGGGTCTGCCCGAGATAACGGCAGTCGGCGGCGGCGGCGTGCGCCGCCCCGGGGAGCTCTCGCTCGGCCCGCAGCGCAAGCGGGGCGAGGAGCGCGGGGAGGTCGCTCGCGTCCTCCACGGGACGGAGGACGCTCTGCACGAGGTCGCGGCGCTCCCCGGCGACGACGAGGCCCAGGGCGGCGAGCACCCCGGCGGCCCGCGGCGCGAGGACCCGGGTCATGCCGAGCTCGTCGGCGACGGCGCAGGCGTGCAGCGGCCCGGCCCCGCCCAGCGCGACGAGGGCCATGCCGCGCGGGTCGATGCCGCGCTCCACCGACACGAGCCGCAGCGCCCGCACCATCTCCTGGACGGCGACCGCGACGATCCCCTCCGCGCACTCCTCGAGGCCGAGGCCGAGGTCGGCGGCGAGGGCGCCGACGGCGCGGCGGGCGGCGGCGACGTCGAGGCGCACGGCGTCGCCGAGCGGCTCGTCCGGGGACAGCCGCCCCAGGACGACGTTCGCGTCGGTCACGGTGGGGCGGGTGCCGCCGCGGCCGTAGGAGGCAGGGCCGGGACGGGCCCCCGCGGATCGCGGCCCCACCCGCAGCGCCCCGCCGGCGTCGCGCCACGCGATGCTGCCGCCGCCGGCGGAGACGGTGGCCACGTCGAGCATCGGCAGGTGCACGGGATGGCCGGCGATCGTGTTCTCCGCCGTCCACGCGGCCCGCCCGTCCGCGACGTGAGCGACGTCGCAGGACGTGCCGCCCATGTCGAACGCCAGGGCCTCCGGCTCGCCCGACACGTCCGCGAGGTACGCGGCCCCGAGGGCCCCGGCGGCGGGGCCGCTCATCACCGTCCACGCCGCGTGCCGCGCCGCGTCGGCGAGCGGCAGCACGCCCCCGCTCGACAGCATGATCGTGGGGGCGGGAAGGTCCGCCTCGCGCGTGCGTGCGGCAAGACGTTCGAGATAACGCGCGAGCACCGGCGTGAGGTAGGCGTCGACGACGGTGGTGGAGATCCGCTCGTACTCGCGGATCTCGGGCAGCACGTCGCTGGACGCGCTCACGTGCACCCCGGGCAGGGCGGCGCGCAGGGCCTCCGCGATGCGCTGCTCGTGGTCGGGATGGCGGAAGGAGAAGAGGAGGCCGACCGCGACCGCCTCGGGCCGCAGGGCCGCGACCCGGGCGACGACGTCCGCGAGCTCGGCGGTGTCGAGCGGCGCCTCGACGCCGTCGGGGGTGCAGCGCTCCCGCGCCTCCACGACCCGCTCCGCGGGCACGAGCGGGGGCGGGTGGTGCGCGTCGAGGCGGTACAGGTGCGCGCGCGTCTGGCGGCGCAGCTCCAGGACGTCCCCGAACCCCTCGGTCGCGACGAGCGCCGCCCGGGCGCCCGTCCCCTCCAGGAGCGCGTTCGTTCCCACGGTCATCCCGTGGGAGAAGCCGCCGACGTCGGCGGG
>JBFLWO010000347.1:0-3225 GCA_040757755.1 Actinomycetota bacterium | reverse complement strand
GGCGGGGGCGGCGGCGCGGGGGGAGGCGTGGGCGCCGGCCCGCAGTCGAGCGCCACGTGGAACGGCCTGTCGGTTGGGGGCGTTGCCGGGTTGCCGAACGGCGTCTCGCGGATCTCCACGCGGACCGCGTTCGGGTTCGAGTCGCTCCTCGACGCCGCGATGAGCGCCGGCGCGTAGACATAGGTGAGGTCACCCGGGTCGGAGATCGACGCCGTGGTGGCGCAGTTGGTCACGTCGCGGGAGAACGCGACCTCGTAGACACCGCCCGATGGGTGGCTGGTCCCCGTGACGCCCGCGCCCCTCCGAAGGCCGCCGTCCGCCTGGACCACACCCCAGAGGCGGTCCTGAAGGCACATGACCCACGTCTGGAACGGCGGCCATGGAGTGGTGTTCACCACGCCAAAGGCGAGGTTCTTCGTCTCCACCCGGACGTTGGTCGACAGGGCCGTAGCCGTCTTTCCCGCGCTGACGAGCGGGCCGGAGTTTCCGGGCGGAACCCCGGTGGCCGTCTGCAGCCAAGCGCAGTTGGTGACGCCCTGCGGGTACTGGACCTCGACGGCACCGCCGCCCGACGCGATGATGCCGCCGCTTTGCCGAGCGAACGTCCGGTTCGTGGAGGAGTCCGCGTTGATCGCCGCCCACAGGCCGTCCCCTCCACAGTGGACGTCGACCTGGAACGGGAGAGTCTCGGGAACCCAGGCGGCTCCGGACGTGGACGTCCCGGTCTCGACACGCACCTGGTTGTCCGAGCCCAAGCTCGGCTGCGTCGCAGCGATGCCCTTGGCGGGAGCGAGGATCGTCGCCGTGTAGACACACCCCTTGACGTCCTTGTTGAAGCGAACCTCCCACTGCCCGATGCCGACCGCTGTCGCCGAGACCACGTCGACGCCCTGCAGGATCGTGCCGTCGGCGCCCACCACGGCGAAGGTCGCGGCTCCGGTCGCGGGGACCGCGAGGAGTCCGGCGGCGGCGAGAGTCGGGATCAGGAGGCGCCGCAGGACACGCATGGGCTCAGTCCCTTCAGATGAGGCCCTCGCGGGCCGCCAGGGCGACGGCCTGCGAGCGGGTGCGCACGTTCAGCTTGATCACGATGTCGTGGAGGACGTTCTTGATCGTCCGCTCCGAGTAGGACATGCGGGCCGCCACCTCCCGGATGGGGTAGCCGTCGGCGACGAGGCGCAGCACCTCCTGCTCACGGGCCGACAGGGGCGACAGCGACACGCCCCGCGGCTCCAGCACCTCGCGCGACACGCGGGAGATGCCGCGCAGCAGCGTGCCGAGGAGCTCCGGCGCCATCACCCCCGCCCCGTTCGCCGCCGCGTGCACCGCCGCCGTCAACGCCTCGGGGGTGAGGGAGTCCTTCGCCAGGTACCCGACGGCCCCGGCCTGCACGCAGCCCAGCACGTCGTGCTCCTTGCACCGCGCCGAGCAGATCAGCACCTGGGTGCCGCTGGCCTCCGCCACCTGGCGGATGAACTCCACCGCCCCGGCCAGGTCGTCGGGATCCACCACCGTCACCTGCGCCTCGAGAAGCGCCGGGTTCTGCCACGCCTCCCGCACGCTGCCGGCCTCCGCCACGGCAGCGACGTCCGCCGAGCTCCTCAGGCACGAGGTCAGCCCGCGGCGATAGATGCTGTGGGAATCCACCACGAAGACCGAAATGGGCACTTCCCCTCCAAGTCGGTACAACGCGATTGCACGAACGGGCACGCAGGACGCCGATACTATGCGACCGACCCCCCCGTGACACCTACCGAACGGGGGGTTCGGCCTGGACGGGAGGACGGGCTTTCTTGCCGTTTCTTGTGAACAGCAACGCCACGATCCTGTGCGCGCACGGGGGCCGCGTCCAGATCATCCCCCGGCAGACCACCGTGATGGCGGGCGGCGCCCCGATCGTCCGCGAGACCGATCTGATGGGCGCGCCCATCCTCGGATGCGCGCAACCCCCCACCGTGTCGAGCAAGCCGTGCACCGCCGTCGTCTCGGTCATCCCCGGCAGCGGCACCGCGATGAAGGTGACCGTCGCCGGGCTGCCGGCCCACACCCAGACCCTCACCGGCATCACCGACGGAGTCCCGCCGGGCACGATCACCGTCGTCGACCCCGGACAGCAGAAGGTCCAGGGGAGCTGACCCCGACGGTCACCACCGCCCGTCCGCGCTGCCGTACCATCCGCGGATCGCGGGATGACCGGGCCCGCGTGACGCGACGGGGCGACGGCGATGGCTGAGCTGGGAAACAGGGTCGGACGGTTCGAGGTCGTCCGCGTCATCGGCCGCGGCGGCATGGCCGTGGTGTACCTCGCCCACCAGACCGACCTGGAGCGGATGGTGGCGCTGAAGGAGCTCCCCGCCTTCCACGCCACCGACCCCGCCTTCGCCGCGCGGTTCCTGCGCGAGTCCCGCATCGCCGGGTCCCTCGGCCACCCCAAC
Source organism: Actinomycetota bacterium (assembly GCA_040757755.1). Lineage (GTDB taxonomy): Bacteria > Actinomycetota > Thermoleophilia > Miltoncostaeales > Miltoncostaeaceae > JBFLWO01. The sequence continues at coordinate 790 of JBFLWO010000347.1, read as the reverse complement.
ATCGTCACCGTGCACGACTACTTCGAGCACGAGGGCATCCCGTACATCGCGATGGAGTACATGCCGCGCGGCTCGCTGCGCCCCCACGTCGGGCGGCTCAGCCTCGCGCAGGTCGCCGGGGTGCTGGAGGGGCTCCTCGCCGCCCTCGCGTACGCCGAGACGAAGGGCGTCGTGCACCGCGACCTCAAGCCCGAGAACCTGATGGTCAGCGCGGAGGGCTCCGTCAAGGTCGCCGACTTCGGCATCGCGAAGGCGCTGAACGACGCGTCCACCCGCTACGCCACCGCCACCGGCACCACCGTCGGCACCCCCGCCTACATGTCGCCGGAGCAGGCGATGGGCAAGCAGGTCACCCCCGCCACCGACCTGTACGCCACCGGGGTCATCGCGTACGAGCTCCTCGCCGGGAAGACCCCGTTCCACGACATCGACACCCCCATCGCGGTGCTGCTGAAGCACGTGAACGACGAGCCGCCGCCGCTGCGCCAGATCGCGCCGGGCGTGCACCCCGACCTGGAGGCGTGGGTGATGCGCCTCCTCGCCAAGGCCCCGGACGACCGGCCCCCCGGCGCCGCCGACGCGTGGGACCAGCTGGAGGAGATCGTCATCTCCACCCTCGGCCCGCGGTGGCGGCGCGGTGCCCGCATCCTCGTCGGCGAGGACACCGTCGCCACGCCGAAGCCCCTCACCCCCGCCCCGTTCGCCGACGGCGCGCCGGACGCCGCGGCCACCATGCCCCCCGGCGCCGCCCAGGTCGCCACCCCGCTCCCCACGGTGGTCCCCACCGAGC
>JBFLWO010000346.1:0-3237 GCA_040757755.1 Actinomycetota bacterium | reverse complement strand
ACCGGAACGTCGACCCCCGGCGGCACCGCCCGCGCCGCGGCGGCGGGACGGGACGGCTCGTGCGTCGCGACGGTGACCGCCTCCACGCCACGGGCCTCTGCCCGCCCCAGCATCCGCGCCAGGGCGCGCAGCACGTCGTCGGCGAGACCCCCGGGGCGGGGGCCGCCGCCGGATGCGCCGTGGCCGCGGGGGGCTACGCCCCGTCCTCCCCCGCGGCGATCAGGTCGAGGGCGCTTCGAACCCGCTCCGCGGGCTCCAGCACGTCCATCGTGTCGGCCAGCCGCACCAGGCCGTCCGCCACCGCGGCGGCCGCCCCGTTCGCCGACGGTGCCATCGCGACCCGCACCGGGGGCCCCGACTCGGTGACCTGCACGAGGAACACCCCCTCCCCCTCCTGCTCCACCGCGCCGCGCGCCGCCAGGGTCCCCGCCCGCGACAGCGACGCGTACGCCACCGGGCAGCCCGGCACGTCCTCGTCCAGCAGCCGGTCGTCGTCGACGAGGAGCACGGACGGCTTCTGCTGCACCGCCCCCAGGAGCGTCCGCAGCACCACCTCGCTGCGCAGGTACCGGTCGAGGACGCCGCCGTACAGGGCCCGCTGCAGGCGGGTCGGGGTCACCGGGTCGGTGTAGCGGAAGTCGAGCGGCAGGCCGTGGGCGTCGGTCACCATCAGCCCGCCGATGTAGCTGCCGTCGTCCCCGATGCGCACCACCAGGTACCCGGGCACGGGCGCCGCGCCCGACCGCGACGGGACGCTCATGCGCTCAGATCCACCCGCCGGCCCGGGTCGTCCGGGCGGGCCGGCACGTCCGGGTCGCGCCGGTCACGCGGCCGGCCGCCGCCGTGGCGATGCGCCCCGCCGCCGCCGTCGCGCTCCCCCGCGTGGGCCCGCTCGGACCGCACCGGGCCCGGCACCTCCTGGGCGTGGCGGCGGTCCTCGCGGGCGTACGCCGCCGCCGCCATCTCCACCTGCAGGTGGCGCTGCTCGAGCATCTGCGCCATGCGCTGGGCGCGATCCACCCCGGCCTGCTGGACCCCGTTGAGCGGTTGCATCTGACCGTCACCGCCTGTGGGCCCGCCAAAGAAGTCCGGCACACGTCTGGCGGCTGCAAACCGTCGCCATACGGCACCCGCGGAGAACACCGGTACCACCGCAGGTAGCGGTGTTTCCGCAGGCGCCGCCTGGCTCGGTTTTCGCTCGCCATCCGCGCACCGTCCTCTTCTTTGGCGGACCCCTCATGAATCCTCATCCCGCGTCCACCGACGGGGGCGGGAGCGCCTCGGGGGCGCCCGCGGTCGCCCGCCGAGTGACGGGGGCGGTGACGTCGCGGGCCGCGGTGCGCATCAGCCCGGTGATGACGAGAAGCGCGCAGAACCAGCCGACGAAGCTGAAGGCCACCGCCCCGATCAGGCCGTGGTACGCGGCGTCCGTCCACCCCATCCCGGCGCCGCGCGACACGTACGTGACGATCGCGAAGCCCAGAAGCGACGCACCCGCCCGGGCGCGCGACACCCACATCGCGACGACGCTCGACGAGCCCTTCGCCCCGCCGCCGTCCGCCTTCGCGCCCTTCCCCATCAGACCGCCTCCACCTCACGCCGGCGCAGCTCCCGCTGGCGCTCGAACAGGTGCCGCACGAGCCGGTCCTGGTCGGAGCGATCGATGTCCGAGAACGTCACGGCCGCCTGCCACGGGCGCGTACGGGTCTGTCTCCTCTCGCATCGGACGACGACGCCCGTCGCTTGAATCGTGCCGGCGACACCCCCGCACTGGAACGCCACGTCGATGACGTCCCCCACGGTGAGGGGGTGCTCCAGCCGCACGAGCGCCCCGTCGGCGGACAGGTTCTCGGTCAGGCCCGCGAGGATCGCCTGGGCCTGCGCGCCGCGCACGTCCCGGGCCTCGGCCCGCACGATCATCCGGATCGGCACGCGCACCGCGCCGCGGCGCTGCACGCGCACCGGCGGCGCCTCGAGGCGCACCAGGTAGTCGCCGCCGCGGCCCGCGGCGACGGCGGGGGCGAGGAGCACGGCGGGCGCCTCGCACGGCACCTCCCGGTCCCGGTAGGTGAGCGTGAACGTCTCCCCCAGCGGCAGCAGCACCCGCTGGTGCCCCAGGCGGGGCGCGGCGACGCGCACCAGGTCGCCGTCGTGGCCCACCACCTCCGTCGGCCACGGGCCGCCGACGAGATCCTCGATCCACACCTCCGCGCCCACGGGGGGCAGCGGCGCGCGGTGGAACGCCCCGGCCGTCACGGCAGGAGGAGCTCCGCGACGGCGTCGCCGGCGGCGGGCGCGAGGGCGCCCGGCACGCCGGCGCCATCGGCGAGGTAGCCGAGCGGCTTGCCGATCCGCAGCGGGAAGTTCACGAGGTTGCCGAGGAACCGGGTCTCGTCGAGCTTCGTCACGGTGACGCGGTTCACGCCGACCAGGCGGAAGCGGCGCGCCACGTCGCCCAGGTCGGTGAGGGCGGCGGCGACGGGCAGGACGAGGTGCACCTCCTCCGGCTTCGCGGGGCCGACGAGGCGGGCGAGCGCCTCGATCTCCGCGAGGTCCTTGTGGGACCGGCCGGCGGTGTCGACGATGACGAGGTCGCGGTCGGCGAGCGCCTCACGGGCCTGGACGAGGCTGTCGGCGTCCTCGCACAGGATCGCGTCGACGCCGAGGCGCCGGGCGTGGTCCTCGAGGGCGTGGTGCGGCCCCGGCCCCGCGGCGATCAGGGCGACGCGCAGGCCCGCCGACGCCATCCGGCCGGCGAGCTTGCAGGCGGTCGTGGTCTTCCCCACCCCGCTCTGCCCCACCAGGACGACGGTGTGCCCCTCGCCGCGGCCCTTCCAGTCCCGCACCACCGGCATCCGCGCGGCGATGTGGTCGCGCAGCACGTCCCGCAGGGCGGCGCCGGGGGGCGCGAACGGCAGGGTGGAGCGCCGGAACCCGTCGAGCAGCGGCTCCAGGTACCGCTCGTGCACGCCGGCGCGGGTCAGCTCCTGGCGCACGGCGCGCATCGCCGGGTCCTCGCCGCGGCGGGCCTCCGGGGCGGTGAGCATGACGAGCGGCCGCGGCGCCACGTCGTCCTCCCCGGCGGCGTCGTTCGCGGGCGGCACCCACTCCTCCGGCGGTGCGGCCGTCACGACCGGGGCGACGGGGACGATGTCGGCGTCGGCCGGCGGCCACTCCTGCGGCGGTGCCGCGGCGGGGGCGGCCGCGGCGGCCGGGGCGGGCGCCTCGGTCACGGCG
>JBFLWO010000345.1:0-3254 GCA_040757755.1 Actinomycetota bacterium | reverse complement strand
GGGAGGCGAGGGAGCGCTTCCCGTTCCTGCGGAACGACCTGACGCTCCTGGAGGCGTTCGGCAACCACGAGCTCGCCGGCGGCGTCGCCGCCGCCCTCGCCGGCCGCCGCCCGGCGACGTTCTCGGTGCGGCTCGTGTCGGACGGGCGCCACACGTACACGGCGGGGGTGGAGCCGTACGAGGTGGCGGGCGAGTGGGTGGCCCTCGTCCTCCTCGTCGACGCGACCGAGGCGGTCGCCTACCAGGAGCTGCGCTCCCAGTTCGTCGCGAACGTGTCCCACGAGCTGCGCACCCCCCTGACGGGGCTTCGGGGCATGCTGGAGGCCCTCGAGGACCCGGAGATGGACGGCGAGGTGCGGGCCCGCTTCGCCGGTCGCGCCCGGCAGGAGACGGAGCGCCTGGAGGCGCTCATCACCGACATCCTGTTCCTGTCGGAGCTGGAGGCGACGCACGGGGTCCCGTCCGGCGAGGTCAGCGACGTGGCGGCGGCGGCGCGCGCGGCGGCCGAGATGCTGGCGCCGCAGGCCGAGACGCACGGGGTGACCGTGGAGGTGGACGCGGCGCACCCGGCGTGGGCTCCCCTGACGGACCGGATGTCCCGCACGATCGCGGTGAACCTGCTGCAGAACGCGGTGCGCTACGCGGGCACCGGCTCCCACGCCCGCGTCACGGTGCGCGGCGAGGGCGACGCCGTCGTGCTGGAGGTCGCCGACGACGGCGCCGGCATCCCGGAGCGCCATCTGCCGCACGTGTTCGAGCGGTTCTACCGGGCGGACCCGTCCCGCTCGAAGGAGCTCGGCGGCACGGGCCTCGGCCTGTCGATCGTGAAGCACATCGCCGAGCGGTTCGGCGGGTCGGTGGAAGCCCGGTCGCGGGAGGGGTTCGGCACGACGGTGCGGGTCGTTCTTCCCTCCGCGCCCCCGCCCCCCGGGGCGTGACCCGGCCGAGCAGGTATGCTCCGCCCCCGGCGCCCTTGGGGGCGCCGTCTTTGCGCATGACGATCCCGCTGATGGACATCAAGGCCCAGTACGGGCCGCTCCGCCCGCGTCTCGACGCGGCGATCGCGGAGGTGCTCGACGCCGGCGCGTTCATCCTGGGGCCCCAGGTGCGCGCGCTGGAGAGCGAGGTGTCCACGCGGATGGGCGGCCGGCCGTGCGTGGGCGTCGCGAACGGCACCGACGCGCTCGTGATCGCGCTGCAGGCCCTCGACGTGGGGCCGGGCGACGAGGTCGTGACGAGCCCGTACACGTTCTACGCCACCGCCGAGGCGATCGCGCGGATCGGCGCGACGCCGGTGTTCGCGGACGTCGACCCCGACACGGCGTGCCTCGACGCCGACAGCGTCGCGGAGCGGATCACCGACGCGACGAAGGCGATCATCCCGGTGCACATCTTCGGCCAGCCGGCCGACATGACCCCGCTTCTGACCCTCGCCGCCGAGAACGGCCTGTCGGTGATCGAGGACGCCGCGCAGGCGTTCGGCGCCTCCGACGGCGAGTGGGAGGTGGGGACGATGGGGGACGTCGCCACGTTCTCGTTCTTCCCGACGAAGAACCTGCCGGGGATCGGCGACGGCGGCATGGTGGTGTGCCGTGACGAGACCCTCGCCGAGCGGGTGCGTCGCCTGCGGTTCCACGGCTCGAAGGACAAGGTCGTGTTCGACGAGGTGGGCTACAACTCCCGGCTCGACGAGCTGCAGGCGGCGATCGTGCGCATCTTCCTGGGTGAGGTGGACGCGTGGAACGACGGCCGCCGCCAGGCCGCCGCGTGGTACGCGGAGGAGGGCCTGGGCGACGTGATGGCGTTGCCGGTGGAGCGCGGCGACGCGCGCCACATCTACCACCTCTACATGGCGCGCCACGCGGAGCGGGACCGCCTGCGCCAGGCGCTGGGCGCCGAGGGCGTGTCGTCCGCCGTGTACTACGGCATCCCGCTGCACCTGCAGCCCGTGTTCGCGCACCTCGGCTACGCGGAGGGGTCCCTCCCCGTGGCGGAGGAGCACGCCCGCACCGCGCTCGCCCTGCCGATGCACCCGCACCTCACGCGGGAGCAGGTGGCATCGGTGGTCGCGGCGGTCCGCCGGGCCCTGGGGTAGCCCCTCCCCGCAGGGCCGTGCCCACGATGCGGATCTGGCTCGACCTCACGAACTCGCCGCACGTCGTGATCTTCCGGCCGCTCGTGGCGCGGCTGGAGGCACGCGGCCACGAGGTGACGATCACGGCGCGGGACTTCGCGCAGACCGTCGGCCTGCTGCAGCGGTTCGGGATGCCGCACACGGTGGTGGGGGCGCACGGCGGCGCGTCGCTCGCCGGGAAGGCGCGGGCGATGTCGGGGCGCACCGCGGCGCTCGTGCGGTTCGCGCGGCGGGAGAGGTTCGACCTGGCGGTGGCGCACGGCAGCACGGACCAGCCGATCGCGGCGCGCCTGGCGGGCACGCCGCAGGTGACGATGTTCGACTACGAGTACGCCACGGTGATGCACCACCTGAACGGGCGTTTCGCGACGCGGGTGCTGGTGCCGGACGCGATCCCGCCGGAGGTGCTGCGCTGCTTCGGGATGCGCCGCTCGCTGGTGCGCTACCCGGGGCTGAAGGAGGAGTACTACCTGGCGGATCACGAGGTGGATCCCCGCGTGGTGGCGGAGCTGGGCCTGGACGTGACGCGGGTGATCGCGGTGCTGCGGCCCCCGCCGGAGGTGACCCTGTACCACCGCGGCCTGTCGTCGGAGGTGTTCTCCGCGACGCTCGACCGGCTGCTCGCCGCCGCCCCGGAGGTGCAGACCGTGGTGCTGCCGCGCACGGCGGCGCAGCGGGAGGACCTCGTGTCCCGGCCGGAGGCGATCGTGCCGTCCCGCCCGGTGGACGGCCCGACGCTGGTGGGGCTGGCGGACCTGGTGGTGAGCGCGGGCGGCACGATGAACCGTGAGGCGGTCGCCCTGGGCGTGCCGGCGTACACGCCGTTCGCGGGGCGGCTCGGCGCGGTGGACCGCGCCCTGATCGCGGACGGGCGGCTGCGGCGCCTGGAGCGCCCGGAGGACGTCGCGCTGGTGAAGCGCGCCCGTCAGGCGGCGCCGCCGCTGCGCGACCCCGAGGTGCTCCTCGACTTCATCCTGGGCGCCGCCCGCCTCTGACGCTCGCTCCTGACGCGTCGGTCCAGGCGGGGACCGTGATCCCCGATGTTCGGGAGAGGCTCACCGGGGAGGCCTCGTGACGGCCGGGGCCGCCCCGGGGCCGAGCAGGCCCTGGGGCGGCGCCC
>JBFLWO010000344.1:0-3265 GCA_040757755.1 Actinomycetota bacterium | reverse complement strand
ATTCTATGGTTTCGGTTCACGCGCATTGACATATAGGTCGAGCCACTACATGATCCCCCGTACGCTACGCAAGAAGGGGGGTGAACTCGATGCCATCGCTCATGATCATCCTGCCGAACGGCAACCCGCTCACCGACGGGTCGACCGTCATGGCCCAGGCGGTCTACATCGCGGGCCGGGCGCCGGAAGGCGGCCTGAGCCTGCTCCAGAAGTACAGCAACGACCGGGCCTTCTCGCCTGCTGTGCTCCAGAAAATGTCTTCCAGTCCGGGCCTGTTAAACGGATGAGGGCCACCCCACCGCAGGAGTAGTTGCCCTCCCCCCGAGGGGGGAGGGTCGACGACACAGCGGAGGTGTTCCGGTGGCGAGAGTGTGCAGGCGGTATACGACGGAGGAGAGGCTCCAGGCGCTGGAGGCGTTTCGGAAGTCGGGGATGACGGTGGAGGAGTTCTCGAAGACGTGGGGCGTGGGGTATTCGACGTTCCACCAGTGGTTGAGAAAGTTCGAGGCCGGGGGCGAGGCGGCGGTGGCGGCCCCGGGGGTGAAGATGGGCCGGCCGAAGGGAAAGAAGCCGGTCTCCTCGGCGGTGGCGTCCGCGGTGGCGAAGACGAAGGAGGAACATCCGTATTTCGGAGCGCGTCGGATCCAGGCGTGGTGCGCGAGGGCGTTCGGCCTGGGCGTGTCGCAACGGACGGCGGATCGAGTGCTCGTCGAGGCGGGCGTGGAGCCGATCAAGAGGAAGAAGAAGGCGAAGAGGGTCGGGAAGTACAAGGCGTTCGAGCGGGCCAAGCCGATGGACCTGTGGCAGTCGGACATCACGCAGTTCGTCTGCCCAAGGACGGAGAAGAGGATCTACCTGTGCGTGTTCCTCGACGACCGGAGCCGATACATCGTGGGATGGTCGGTCTCGTCGCGGCAGACGACGGAGATGGTCTTGGCGGCGTATGAGATGGGCGTGAAGAGATACGGGCGGCCGACGGAGGCGCTCACCGACCAGGGGCGGCAGTACTACGCCTGGCGGGGGAAGACGGAGTTCCAGGAGAAGCTGAAGCAAGATGGGGTGAAGCACATCGTGTCGCGGCCGCACCATCCGCAGACGCTCGGGAAGTGCGAGCGGCTGTGGCAGACGGTGAAGGAGGAGTTCTGGAGCCGGGTGGAGGTGACGGACGTGGAGGACGCCGAGGCGCGTCTCACCCATTGGTTCGGCCACTACAATTTCTTCCGACCGCACCAGGCGCTGGAGTATGCGGTTCCGGCGGAGCGGTTCTTCGGAGTGGCGCCCCAGATGCGCTCGGCGATCGAGGCGACGGTGGAGAAGAACGCGGAGCAGATGGCGATCGGGGAGAGGCCCCGCCAGCCGTTTTATATGGCCGCGAAGATTGGAGAGGAGACGGTTGCGATCGCGGCGGAGCGCGGGGGACTGGTGATCTCGACGAGCGAGGAGACGAAGCGGATCGAATACAACGACCTGGGGGAGACGGCGGGGCGGATCGGAGAGGCGCTGGGACTGGTGGCGCCTCCGGAGAGCGCGCCGGGCCTGGCGGCGGTCGTGCCTTCAGAGCCGGAGTCGGGACCGAGCGGCGCGGCGGAGGTGCTTCATGCCGAGTGAAACGGGCGTGGAGTTACCGAAGAAGCGCGGCCGTCCCGCGGGCATGAAAACGCTTCCCAAGCATCCTCCGAGGCCGATTTCGGAGATCTGGCGAGCGGCGACACCCGAGGAGCGGGAGACGGCGCGGGGCGCGGCGGAGGAACTCCTGGCGTATTGGCGCGGGCTCACGGGCTCGAAGTCGGTGGCGGGCGTGTTGGGCCTTCGGCAAAACCGGGTCTATCTTCTCCAGCGGAAGGCGCTCGCGGGGATGGTGGCCGGGCTCCTGCCGTCGCGGCCGAAGCGGGAGGAAGGAGGCATCGCTCCGAAGAAGGAGGCGGGGGATCTGCGCAAGGAGGTCGCTCGTCTGCGGCGGGAGCGAGAGGCGCTCGTGGGCCTCGTGCGGCTACTTCGTTCCATGCCTTCGAAGGAGGGGAAGGGTGGCGCGAAGAAAGCGGGTTTCGCGAGAGGAGCGAGATCGAGTGGCTTGGCTGGTGCGGGCGGGAACGACGCCCGCCGAGCGAAGGGCGATGGCGAAAGCGCTCGGGGTGTGCGAAAGGAGCCTCCGCGAGTGGGGAAGGAGGCTTGAGGTGAGGAGGCTGGGGCGTCCGAGAACGAGGCGCGAGAAGATTCGCGCGGCGATTCGGACGCTCCGCTCCGCGTGGCGGGCGATGACGGCGGGAATGTCGCCGTCGTCGTCCGGCCCCGGAGTGCCGAGGCTCATGGTGCGGTGCCCGGGGATGTCGCGGTATCTGGCGGAGAAGTTCGTGGCCTCGCGAAAGCGCGCGGCCGGTCGGAGGCGACGGCGGAAGGAGGCGGCGCTGGAGCGGAGCGTGGAGATTCGGGAGCCCGGGGTTGTTGTCACGCTCGATGGAATTGCCACCGGGTGGCAATCACGGCGGCGGATCGAGGGGCATATCTTCCGGGACCGGGGCTCGACGAAGTTTCTCGAGAAGATGGTGGGCGTCGGGATCGACTCGAGGGCCCTCACGCCGAAGATCCTGAAGGTGCTCGACGATTCGGGGGCGTACGTGCTCCAGATCGATGGAGACAAGAGGCATCAGGCGTCGGCCCTGAAGAGGGCCCTTCGAAAGCGGAGGGTGATGCACTATCTCTCCGAGCCGAGGACGCCCCAGCACAACCCGGTGGCGGAGGAGGGCATGCGGGAGATCCGGCAGTTTCTCCCCGAAGGAGGGGCCACCTCTGTCGAAGAGGCGACCTCCTCCATCGACCGGGCGTTCCTCACCCTCAACCGGGAGTGGCTTCGTCCCTCGCGGGGAGGGCTCTCCTCCGAGGCGCTGTATGCCCTTCCTCGGGTGGAAATAAATCGAGAGGCGATGTATCGTCAGTTCGTGATCTTCAAGCGGCGGTTCCGCCGCGAGATGGGAAGAACGCTACGCGCGCGGCGAAGGGCCAACCGCCGCGCCGTCGAGGCGACCCTCGTCGCCTTCGGGTTGGCCACGGTCAAGATCGGTGGGGTCCCTCTCGGACCGGACGTTGGAAGGAATTAGTGGGGCAGTGCAGGATCGACAACTCGTCGGGCAACTACCTCGGCCAGAACACCTCCGACTCGAACGGGGCATGGGGCGCATCCTTCACGACGAGCGCGATCGGCGAGACGATCGAGAAGCACGTCTTCCTCCCGAGCCCGACGCGCCCCGACTCGGGTCTCCTCAACGGA
>JBFLWO010000343.1:0-3280 GCA_040757755.1 Actinomycetota bacterium | reverse complement strand
CCGCCGGCCGCGCCCTCCTCGCCTCCGCCGCCCTCTGCAACCGCCCCGTGCGCGCCCTGCCCGCCGACACCGGCGCCGGCCACCTCGACGAGACCGCACGGATCGACCCGTGGGCGTGGGTGCTGCACCACGTCCCCGTCGGGCCCGACGGGCGGCGCTTCTGGCACGAGTTCGGCGCCTCCGTCGCCCGCCCCCTCATCGGCGCGACCTGCTTCGAGAGCGACTCCCTGCCCGCGTCGTGGGTGCAGGCGTGCCGCGAGGTGGAGGCCGTGTGGGTGCCCGGGGAGTTCAACCTCCGCACCTTCGCCGACGCCGGCGTCGACCCCGCCCGGCTGCGGATCGTGCCGTACCCCGTCGACACGGACCTCCTGTGCCCCGCCCCCGCCCGGGCCCGCAGCGGCCCCTTCACGTTCCTCAGCGTCTTCGAATGGACATGGCGGAAAGGGTGGGACGCCCTCCTCACCGCCTACTGCACCGAGTTCGCCGCCGGGGAGGACGTGCGGCTGCGGATCCTCACGTACCGCGGCAGCGGCACCCACGGCGCCCTCGACATCCCCGCCGTCGCGTCGCAGCACATCGCGTCCCTCGGCCTCGACCCGGACGCCGTCGCCGACATCGAGCTCCTCCTCGCCCCCGTCGACGACGCCGGCCTCGTCGAGCTGTACCGCGACGCCGACGCCTTCGTCCTCGCCACCCGCGGGGAGGGCGCCGGCATGCCGGTCGTCGAGGCGATGGCGTGCGGCACCCCCGTCGTCGCCACCGCCTTCGGCGGCCACGCCGACCTCATGACCCCCGACCTCGCCTACCCCGTGGAGGTGGAGCGCATGGTGCCCGCGTCGCCCGAGCTCATCCGGGACAACGCCCTCTACATCGGGCAGCGCCTCGCCGACCCCAGCGTCGACAGCCTGCGCGCCCAGATGCGCGCCGTCGTCGACGACCCCGACGGGGCCGCCGCCCGCGCCGCCGCCGCCCGCCGGGCCGTCGTCGACACCCGCTCCATCGCCGCCGCCGCCCGCGCCCTCGACGCCGCCATCGGGGAGATCGTCGACGAGGTGCACCCGTGAACCTCGTGTGGCGCGGCCCCGCCTCCGACCCGTCCGGCTACGCGGACGGCGCCCGCGCCTGGCTGCGCGGCCTCGTCGCCAACGGCGCCGCCGTGCGCCTGGAACCACAGGTGTGGAGCTACCGGGAGGCCGTCACCGCCGCGGAGTGCGAATGGCTCCTCGACCTCACCCAGACCCCCCTCCCGCGGGTCGACGCCGGCATCCAGAACACGTTCGCCCGCATGCTCGACCCGTACGCCCCCGGCCGGGTGCGCATCGCCCGCACCATGTTCGAGACGGACCGCATCCCCCGCGACTGGGTGGCGCGCTGCAACCAGATGGACGAGGTGTGGGTGCCGACCGAGCACAACCGGGCGGCGTTCGCCCGCAGCGGCGTCGACCCGTCACGCCTGCACGTCATCCCCGAGCCGTTCGAGCTGGAACGGTTCCTCGCCCCCGCCGAGCCCCTCCCCATCCCGGAGGCGCACGGCACCGTCGTCCTCGCCTCCCTCGACTGGACGCTGCGCAAAGGCTGGGACGTGCTCCTCACCGCCTGGTGCCGGGCGTTCGCCCCGGACGACGACGTCACCCTGGTCGTGAAGGCGTGGTCCACGAGCCGCGGCCTCACCACCCCGCAGATCCAGGAGGAGGCCGTCGCGCACATCGTGCGCGCCGGGTTCGACCCGGGGCGGATGCCGGACGTCGTCATCCTCGACCGGCTGCTCCCCGCCCGCGACATGCCATCCCTGTACGCCGCGTGCGACGCGGTGTGCCTGCCGACCCGCGGCGAAGGGTGGGGGAGGCCCCTCACCGAGGCGATGGCCGCGGGGCGCCCCGTCATCGCCACCGCCTGGTCCGGGCCCGGGGAGTTCGTCGACGCCGCCGTCGGCTGGCCGCTGGGGTACCGGGAGGTGCCGGTGCCGGACGAGGCCGTCGCCGAGGTCGCCGCCTACGCGGGCCACCGCTGGGCCGAGCCGGACGTCGACGACCTCGTCGCCGCCCTGCGCGCCCTGCACGCCGACCGAGACGGAGCCCGCGCGAAGGGCGCGGCGGCGCGGGAACGCGCCCAGGCATTCGACCACCGCCACGTCGCGCGCCTCGCCCTGGAGCGGCTCGCCACGGTGGAGCCGCGGGCCCGCGGCACCCGCCGCTCCACCCGGCGGCCCGGCGTCGTCCTGGAAGGGCCGATCCTGCGGGAGCACTCCCTCTCCGGCGTGAACCGCGAGCTCGCCCGGGCCCTCATGCGCGCCGGCGACGTGGAGCTGTCCCTCGTCGACACGCAAGGCGCCGTCCTCGACGCCGACGCCGACCCCGCCATCGCCCCGCTCCTCGACGCCCTCGACGAGCTCCTGCCCGGCGACCCCGACGTGACGCTGCGCCACGCGTACCCGCCCGTGTTCGGCCGCCCCGCGTCGGGGCGCCTCGCGATGATGCTGAACTGGGAGTACGGCCCCGCCCCCCTCGACTGGGTGCGGGCCATCGAGGACGGCATCGACGAGCTGTGGGTCGCGACGGAGCACGTGCGCGCCGGGTTCGAGGCGTCCGGCATCGACCCCGCCCGCATCGTGCGGCTGCCGCACGGCGTGGACCCCGACCGGTTCCGCCCCGGCCTCGACCCCCTCGACCTCGGCGGGCACGCCCCCGGCTACCGGTTCCTGTTCGTCGGCGGCCTCATCTGGCGGAAGGGGCCGGACATCCTGTTCGACGCCTACGAGCGCGCCTTCACCCGCGACGACGACGTCACCCTCGTGGTGAAGGACTTCTCCCCGACCGGCCCGTACCGGCTTCAGGACGCCGCCGCCCGCCTGGAGGAGCTGGCCCGCAACCCGCGCGCCGGCCGCGTCGCCCACGTCACCGGGGTGCTCGCCGAACGGGACATGCCGCGCCTCTACGCCGCCTGCGACTGCCTCGTGCACCCGTACCGGGGGGAGGGGTACGGCCTGCCGATGGCGGAGGCGATGGCGTGCGGCCTGCCGGTGATCGTCCCCGACCGCGGCGCCTGCCGCGACTTCGCCGGCCCCGACACCGCCCTTCTCGTCCCGTCCCGGGAGATCGAGCTTCCCGGCATGGAGATCGGGGGGATGATGCTCGCCGACCGCCCCCGCATGGTGGAGATCGAGGTGGACGACCTCGCCGAGGCGATGCGCCGCGCCTACGACCGTCGCGACGACGCCGCCGCCGTCGGCGCCCGCGCCTGCGCCCACATGCACGCCGGCCACACCTGGGATCACACCGCC
>JBFLWO010000342.1:0-3294 GCA_040757755.1 Actinomycetota bacterium | reverse complement strand
GCGCGCGCCCCGGACGTCCCCGGCCGCGGGTGCGGCCCGACCAGGCGCGCTCGGCGGGACGCCCGCCGCGCGGGCCACGCCGTCCGCCGCGTGAGGGCGGGGGTGGCGCCGGCGCGCTGCTGCAGCAGCCGGCCGCGCGCCTGCTGGTGGCCGTCGCCGCGATCGCGATCCTCATCGTCGTCATCGCCCTGGTGGTGCGCGACTGCCGCCGCAGCCAGCTCGTCGACTCGTACCGCGGCTACGTGGTGGAGGGCGTCACCCCCATCGCCGCCGCGTCCGCCCAGCAGGGCAAGCAGCTCGTCACGGTGCTCGCCAACGCGAAGGGCTCCCGCGCCGAGGTCGTGCAGAACAGCGTGAAGGGCATCGTCCGCGAGGCCGAGAAGCTCGTGACCCGGGCCGAGGACCTGAACCCGCCGGACAAGATGGACGACGCGCACCGCAACCTCGTCACCGCCCTGAAGTACCGGGTGAACGGCCTCACGGCGCTCGCCGGGGAGATCCCGAACGCCGTGAAGTCGAACGACGTGGCCGACGCGTCGGCACGCATCTCCCAGACGATGCAGCGCCTCGTGGCGAGCGACGTCATCTACCAGGACTCGTTCGAGGGGCCCGCGAAGCAGGCGTTGAAGGACGACGACATCTCCGACGTGGAGGTGCCCGCGTCGATCTTCCTGCCGGGCAACAACACGAACGGCGCCGGTCCGACCGGGGCGCGGCGCATCCTGAACAACCTGAAGCGCACGGGCGGCGCGTCCAGCACCACCACGCCCGGCAGCGCCTCCGGCCTGCACGGCACCGGCCTCGTGTCGGTGAAGGTGCTGCCCTCCGGGAAGGACCTGGCGAACGGGCAGGTGAACGAGGTGCGCGGCGACGCGCAGCTGCAGTGGCAGGTCACGATCGAGAACGGCGGGGACTTCGTCGAGAACGGCATCACCGTGAAGGCCACGCTCAGCTCCCCCAGCGGCGCGCCGCAGCGCAGCGAGGAGGAGGTCGCTTCGATCGACCCGAAGGCGCAGGAGTCCGTCACCCTCGACGTGGGGCAGCCGCCGGCGTTCGGCGAGAACGCGACCCTCACGATCGAGGTGGAGGCGGTGGAGGGCGAGACGCGCACCGCGAACAACACGGCGCAGTACACGGTCAAGTTCCTGATCGGGTGAGGCGACCGGCAGGGCAACGGGCGTAGTGGACGCCGACGTCGCTCTCTGGGTCGCCGTCGCGGCCGCCGTGCCGGGCGTGATCGCCTGCGTCGCGTGCGTGTTCTTGTGGGTGGCGTTGCGGCGGGCGCGGGCCGCGCAGCGGGCGCTCCTGCCGGACGGCACGCCGGTGCCGCTCGTCGACCGGCAGGCGTCGCTGCAGCGGGCGATGGAGCGCCTGGAGGGCGGGTTGCGTGACCTGGAGGCGCTGGTGGAGCGCCAGGGTGAGGTGACGGAGCGGCGTCTCAGCTCCGCCCTGCGGTTCCAGGGCCTCGTCCGGTACGACGCGTACCGCGACATGGGCGGGCAGCAGTCCTGGTCGATCGCGCTTCTCGACGACACGCGGTCCGGCGCGATCGTCACGTCGCTCCACGCCCGCGACCACGCCCGCGTCTACATGAAGGAGCTGGTGGAGGGGGTGCCGGGGCAGCGGCTGTCGCCGGAGGAGGAGCGGGCGGTGGCGTTGGCGCTGGGGCAGTCGCCGCCGCCGCCGCGGCCCGCGCCGGTGCCGCCGCCGGCGCCGGGCGGGGCGGGGGACGCCGCCGGGCCGGAGGCGCCGCAGCGGGACGGCGGGCGGGACGACGGCGCGCAGGGCGCCGCGCGCGCCGCGTGAGGATCGCGTACCTGGGGCCGCCGGGGACGTTCTCGGAGGAGGCGCTCCTGGAGCTGATCGGCCCGTCGTCGGATGTGGAGCCGGTGCCGTACCGCAGCGTGGTCGCGGCGATCGACGCGGTGACGGCGGGGGAGGTGCCGGAGGCCCTCGTCCCGATCGAGAACTCCCTCGAGGGGGCGGTGAACGCGACCCTGGACCGCCTGGCACGTGGTGACGGGGCGGTGGTGATCCGGGCGGAGGTGGTGCACCCGATCCGCCACCACCTGATCGCCCGGCGGGTGCTGCCGCTGGACGGGTACGAGCGGGTGCTGTCGCATCCGCAGCCCACCGGCCAGTGTCAGGAGTTCCTCCGCACCCGGATGCCGCACGCGGAGATCGACGCGGCGAACTCGACGGCCGACGCGGTGCTGACGGTGAGCCGGTCCGACGCGCCGTGGGCGGCGATCGGGACGCTGCGCGCCGCGGATCTGTACGGGTGCGAGGTGGTGGAGGCCGACATCGCCGACTCGGATGAGAACGTGACGCGGTTCGTGCTGCTCGGGCGGGAGCCGGCGGAGGCGGTGGGCCCGGGCCTGTTCAAGACGTCGATCATCTGCGCGATCCCGCGGGACCGGCCGGGGGCGCTCCTCGCGATCCTCCAGGAGTTCGCGATGCGGGCGGTGAACCTGACGCGGTTGGAGAGCCGGCCGACGAAGACGGGCTTGGGGCGGTACCTGTTCTTCATCGACATGGAGGGCAGCCGGGACCGCGACATGGCGGTGGACGCCGCGTTGACGGCGATCGAGCAGCAGGGCGTCGCCCACGTGACGTTCCTCGGGTCGTACCCGGCAGGCCCGACGGTCTGACCCCGGGGGCCCCGCGCCTGCCGCGTTGCGGGTCGGTGACGGCGGGGGGCGTGCCGGGTGGCGGCGGTGGCTAAGATTCGCGCGGTCCTTGCGGACCGCCGTGCTCCTTGCGTCACCGGAGGTTTTTCGGGTGTCGCAGCAGGTTCTCGTCCTGAATGCGACGTATGAGCCGATCAACGTCTGCTCGGTGCAGCGTGCGGTCGTCCTCGTGCTGAAGGCGAAGGCCGAGGTGCTGGAGGGGGTGTCGGAGCGGCTGCGGACGCCGGAGTCGGCGTTGACGCTGCCGGTCGTGATCCGCCTGTCGTATTTCGTGCGGGTGCCGCGGCACGAGTCGCGGAAGATCACGCGGCGGGCCGTGTTCGCCCGGGACGGCTACGTCTGCCAGTACTGCGGGTCGGGGGCGCGGCTCACGATGGACCACGTGGTGCCGCGGTCCCGCGGCGGCCCGTCGAGCTGGGAGAACGTGGTGACGTCGTGCGCGCCGTGCAACCACCGCAAAGGGGACCGGTTACCGGACGAGATCCAGATGTTCCCGCGCACGAAGCCACGTGCGCCGCACCCGGAGGTGTTCATCGCGGTCGCCGCGCCGCGGCGCCCGAAAAGCTGGGAGCCATATCTCGCCGGCCTCGCGGCGTAACGCGCC
>JBFLWO010000341.1:0-3297 GCA_040757755.1 Actinomycetota bacterium | reverse complement strand
GACCTCATGCTCCTGGGGGTCGCCACGTCCGGGGCGCTCGGCCTGTACTTCACGGGGGGAAGCAACCTGCTGTCCGGCGCCGGGACGATCACCGCCGGGACGACGCACCACGTCGCCGCCACGTATGACGCCGCCGCCGACACGTCGACGCTGTACGTCGATGGTGTCGCCGTCGCGACCGGGGCGCACGGCCCGTACAGCGGCCCCGCGGTCACCGTGACGCAGGTCGCCGCGTACGGCAACACGGAGCACTTCGACGGGCGGCTCGCCGAGGTCGCGGTGTACGCCCGTGCCCTCACCGCCGCGGAGGTCCTGGCGCACGCGGAGGCCGCGGGCCTCGCCGCCACGGACGTGAACGGCGCGCTCGTCCGGCGGTCCAGCACCCTCATCCTCGGCAAGCCCTTCGCAGCCGACGAGATCCCCGCCGACTTCGCCGCCGGCTCCTACACACATCGCCTGGACGACGCCGGGGAGTGGAGCATGACCTTCCCCAACGCGGTCGCGGGGGATGGGGTGCTGTGGCGGGACCGGTTCGGGACGGACGGGCACCGCGCCTGGATCGAGATCTACGAGGGCGCCCAAGTCGCCGCCGGGAACCTGGAGTTCGTCGGGGTCGTCGAGCGGATCACCGTCACCCGCGACGCGGTCACCGTCAGCGGCACCGACGCGTTCGGCCTCCTGCGGAAGGCGTACGAGACCGACCGGGAGTGGACCGCCGCGCCGGCGGACGTCATCGACGCGTACACGCGGGTGCCGGTCGTCGAGCTCGCCGACGACTTCGACAGCGCGGGCCTCGGCGCACGCTGGTTCAGCGAAGACCCCGTCGGAGGCTCCACCTCCCACACCGTCACCGTCGCGGACAGCGCCCTCACCGTCGGCGTGGAAGCCGGCGCCTGGCACGTCGGGGCCCACATGACCGGCGGAGGGCTCGGGGACGACTGGCGATCCACCGTCGTCATCGACGACGTCAACCAACCGCAGACGGTGACGTTCACCTGGTCGGCCGGCGCGCCCGGCACGGATGAGGACGACCTTGTGAAGGTGGCGATCGAGATCGACCAGCAGCCGAGGGCGCTGGTCACCGTAACGATCGGCACGGGCGTCGGCGGCACGCCCTTCCCGCAAGTCGTCGCCGCGACAGTCCCGTTCAGCCTCCCCGCGACGCTCGAGGTCGCCCGCCGCGGCCGGTGGGTGTGGGTCGGCCTGAACGGCACGCTCGTCGCGGTCCGGCCATGGCTCGCCGCCGCCACCACCGTCACGCGCTTCGGCGTCACCGTGCTCGACACGGACCCGGACTCCACCGAGAGCACCGTCCGGATCGGCCTCGTCACCATCACAGACCGACGCCCATTCCTGCGCCGTGGCGCGACAGCCGGCGACCGCCACCTGCCGGGCGCACTCCCCACCGGGGGCCTCCACGGCCGATACGTGAGCTCCGCGGACCTCGCCGGCTTCGCGGACGGCAACAAGCGCCGATACGCGATCTTCACCCCGGGTCGGCCGGTTGCGGCGGACCGCCTGGACGCGACGCCTGGTCATGACGCGATCGCCACCCTCCCGGCGGGCGTCCCCACCGATTTCTTCGCCGTCAGGTGGTTCGGCGCCGTCTACCTCCGCGGGGACCTCGGCGACACCGAGTTTCGGCTCACAAGCCTCGACGACGGCGCCCGCCTGTGGGTCGCCCGCACCGGCTGGGGGGAGCAGCTCATCGACGACTGGAACGACGCCGGGAGCCACACCGCGGGGCCCGTCACCCTCGACAGCACGCTCTTCGGGGACCGCGCCGCATGGGTACCGATCATCGTCGAGTACCACGACGCGACCGGTGCCGCCGACTTCTACCTCGAGTTCAAGCCGCCGGGAACCGGCTCCTACACTGACCCCAGCGGCGGGACGATCACGCGGGGCTCGTGGCAGACGATCCCCTCCACGAGCCTCTCCCCGCTCGGGTGCTTCGACCAGCGCGTCCAGGGCGCCAGCCACTTCGACGTCGTGAAGCAGGCCGCGAGCGCGTTCGGCTACCAGGTGTGGCTTGAGCCGATGCAGCTCGAGTCCGGGGAGTTCCCGGGGCGGCTCGTCCCCAGGGAGCGCTACGGGCGGGACACGGACGTGGTGCTCAGGTCGGAGGACCTGGATCCGGCGGAACCGCTCCTCACCCCCACCGTGGAGATCGACGCGACGGACATCGCCACCACCCTGCGGGGGACAGGGGCGGGGATCGCCGACGGCCGCGGCAGCCAAGTCACGGCGGAGATGACGGACACCGCCGCCGCCACGGTCAGCCTCTTCGACCTGCAGGCATGGTCCGACGCGGGGGACATCGCGTTCACGGACCTCCTCAGGGCTCGACTTGAAGCAGAGCTTGGGCTCAGGAACACGCCGTGGATGAACGTGACGGGGCAGCCGCGGGCCCGCAGGCGCCTCGCCGACACGTGGCCGCTGTCCGCCATGTGCGCGGCGATGCGGTGGCGGCCGGGGGACGGCGTGCGGATCAGCCTCCCGGAGATCGGGGTGGACGACACGTCCCCCCGGCAGATCATGCAGGTCACCCGGGAGATCGTCCCCGACGGCATCGCCAGCGCCCAAGTCGGGTTCCGGCAGCGGCCGAAAGGCGCGGCGCACGCGCTGCGGAGGGTCGCCCGTGCCGCCCTCCTGCCGCAGCGCGTGTACCAGCGGCAGGTCGTCACCCTCCCCGGCACCACCTACTGGGAGGGCAGTATCAACGCCGGCCAGTACACGGGGTACGTGAAGGTCCCGCTTCTCCCCGGCGACCAGGTCGTGAAGGCCGTCCTCCGTGTCGCGAACAACAGCGGTGCCCAGGGGCTCGGCGTGGAGATCGACGGGGTGGACCGCACCAGCACCCTCGGGGGGTCCTGGTCGCTCGTCCCGACGGAGGTGGACATCACCGCCCACGCCACCCAGGCATCCGCCACCGACCCCCGCCTCTACGCCCGCCTCAGAAACAACGGCGGCAGCGCGACGTGGGTGGAGTTCAGCGTCGAAGTCCAGGTGCTCAGGTGACCACCCGGGACGACCTGATCCTCGCGGCCCTCGACGAGATCCGGGCGGACATCCGCGAGGTGAAGGCGGAGGTGAAGCGCACGAACGGCCGCGTCGGGAAGCTGGAGCTGTGGCGCGCCGGCCTTGAGGCGATCGCCAACACGCGGGGGTGGCGGTTCCCCGCCCTCGTGAGCGTCGCAGGGGCCCTCACCTCCGGGACGGTCGTCGCCGTGATCGCCGCCCTCCTCAGCAGCTAACCCGCCCCCCCGGACCCCCACCCCATCGCTACCCCCGACC
>JBFLWO010000340.1:0-3303 GCA_040757755.1 Actinomycetota bacterium | reverse complement strand
CGGGCCACCGGGGCGCGGCCGGTCCGAGGTATCAATGACGTAGCTCCGCCACGCCCCCCATCCGGGCTACACTCACCTCCCGGTCACCACCGCGAAGGAGGAGTGATGGGCCTGCTCGACAAGGCGAAGGACGCGGCGAAGAAGGCCCAGGAGGCCGCTGCACGGGGGCTCGACGAGGCCAAGGAGAAGGGCCAGGAGTACACCTTGAAGCGCCGGCAGGCGTCGCTCGCGCAGGAACTCGGCGAGGTGGTGTTCCGCCAGAAGGAGGGGGAGGCGGGCCTCGACGCGGAGATCGACCGCCTGGTCGGGGAGATGCGGTCCGTGAAGGCGGAGCTCGCCGCGCTCGACGAGTGACCTCCGTCCTCGGCGGGTGTGAACGGGGCCGCCGCGCAGGCGGCCCCCGCTGCACCCTGTAGTAGCCTGGGCGGGCGATGCCCGACCTGACCGGCCCGATCGTCGACTTCGCAACACAGCAAGTCGGCTCGTACGGGCTGCTTGCGGTGTTCGTGCTGATGATCCTCGAGAGCGCCTGCATCCCGGTGCCGAGCGAGGCGATCATGCTGTACGGGGGCTTCCTCGTCGCCCGCGGCGACGAGAGCCTCGTGCTGATGGTGGCGGCCGGCGTCGCCGGCAACGTCATCGGGTCCCTGATCGCGTACGCGGTGGGTCGCTACCGGGGGCGTGAGTGGGCGTTGCGGCTGCACGTCCTGCACATCACCGAGCGGCGGCTCGACACCGCCGACCGGTGGTTCGCGCGCTACGGATCGTGGGCGGTGCTCGTGTCCCGCTGCCTCCCGATCATCCGCACGTTCATCTCCCTGCCGGCGGGCGTCGCGCGCATGCCCGCGGTCCGCTTCACCCTGCTCACCCTCGTCGGCTGCATCCCGTGGGTCACGGGCCTCGCCCTCGCCGGGCGGGCGGTCGGCGACAACTGGGAGACCCTGCAGCACCGCCTGCACTACGTCGACTACGCGCTCGTCGTCGCCGTCGTCGCCGGCATCGCGTGGTACGTGGTGCGTCGCCGGCGGCGGACACGGGCGGCGGGCTCCCCCGCGGCGGGCGAGGGGTAGGCGGCCCTGCTCGAGACATGGCAGGCCGCCATCCTGGGGGTGGTGCAGGGGCTCAGCGAGCCCTTGCCGATCTCCTCGTCCGGCCACCTCGCCCTCGTCCCCTGGCTGTTCGACTGGCCGTCGATCGGGGGCGACAGCTCCTTCGAGAAGACGTTCGACGTCTCCCTGCACCTCGGCACGCTCGTCGGCGTCGTCGCCTACTTCTGGCGCGACATCGTCGCGATCCTCGCCGGGTTGTGGCGCGCCCTCACACGGCGGTCGACGTCCCGCTTCGAGGAGCGCCTTCCGTGGTACATCGCCCTCGCGACGATCCCCGGGGCGGTGTTCGGCGCCCTCGGGGAGAAGCTCATCGAGGGGCCGCTCGGCGAGCCCGCCGTGATCGGCGTGAACCTCGTCCTGTTCGGGCTCGTGCTCCTCGCGGCCGACCGCCTGGCGCGCCACAAACGTCCGCTCGAGGCCCTGGAGTCGCGGTCCGCGCTCGCGATCGGCCTGGCGCAGGCGGTGGCGCTGATGCCGGGCGTGTCCCGGTCGGGCATCACGATGACCGCGGGGCTCAGCCTCGGCTTCACGCGTGAGGCGGCCGCCCGGTTCTCGTTCCTGATCTCCATCCCCATCATCGCGGGGGCCGTCGCATACAAGGCCGCCACCACGTTCGTGACGGGGGACGGGCTTCCGCCCGGCTCGGCGTCACAGTTCGCGTGGGGGATCGTGACCTCCGGGATCACGGGCTTCGGCGCCGTGTGGTTCCTGCTGCGCTACGTGCGGCGGCACAGCTTCCTGCCGTTCGTCGTGTACCGCATCGGGGCCGGGATCTTCGTGATCCTCGTGGCGCTCATCCGGGCGTAGCCGGCCCGCGCGCCGCCGGGCGCCGCGCCGCCGCCGCGCCGTGCTCCCGGGCCCACAGGGCGGCGCCGACGATGCCCGCCTGGTTGCCGAGGACGGCGGGGACGATCCGCGCCCGGTGGGGGCCGAGGTGCGGCATGAACCGCTCGGGCGCCTTCGACGCGCCGCCGCCGAGGATGACGAGGTCCGGCCACAGCAGGTCCTCGACGTGCCGCAGGTAGCGGTCGAGGCGCTTCGCCCACCTCTTCCAGGACAGACCCTCGCGGTCCCGGGCGGACGCGGCGGCGCGGCTCTCGGCGTCGACGCCGCCGAGCTCGAGGTGCCCCAGCTCGGTGTTCGGCACGAGCGTGCCGTCCACGAACAGCGCGGAGCCGATGCCGGTGCCGAGCGTCAGGACGAGCACGGTGCCCGGCGCGTCGCATCCCGCCCCGAAGCGCATCTCCGCGATGCCGGCGGCGTCCGCGTCGTTCACCACCGCGCACCGCCGGCCGAGCCGATCCGCGAAGAGGCGCTCCACGGGGGCGCCGACCCAGGCGGGGTCGATGTTCGCGGCGGTCAGGGCGGTGCCGTCCCGGACGACGGCGGGCACGCCGATCCCGGCGGGCCGGCCGGGCGCGACGCCGGCGACGAGCGCGGCGGTCGCGGCGGCGACGGCGTCGGGCGTGGCGGGGACGGGCGTCGCGACCCGCACGCGGGGGGTGGCGAGCCGGCCCGTGGCGGTGTCGACGGCGGCGGCCTTGATGCCGCTGCCCCCCACGTCGACGCCCACGATGAGCGGTGTGCCGCGCGACCCCACCCGGACCTCCCCGAGTCGCAAACTTGACGGCCGGGCCCAGGCGACACGTTACGCTCAGCCGCGGCGGACGGTGCGCCGGCGTCGCCAGGCGTCGATCGCCGCCCCGGACACGGGAGGTGGGGGATGGGACGTGGAACTGGCCGGCTCCGCCTCGCGGCGGCGGTCGCGGGAGCGGGGCTCGTCGCGGCGGGCGTCGCCGGCGCCGCGTCGCTCGGCGATCCCCGCGCGACCGCCCTGCCGGGCATACCGGCGGCGGACCGGGCGGCGATCGCCGGATTCGAGCGGTGGACGCGCCTCGCCGTGCCGCCTCCCGTGTCGCAGCGGGGCCTCGGCTCCGCCCATCCCGGCCCCGTGACCGTGGTGGCGAGCCCCCGGCGGTCGGTGCTCGTGCGCGCCGGGCGGCAGCGCTTCCCCTACCCGGTGGGGACGCGGATCGTGAAGACCGCCCGCACCGGCGGGGCCATCACGCTCGTCGCGATCATGCGGAAGGCGGCGAAGGGCGGGACCGCGGCCGGCTGGCGGTACGTGGAGTACACGCGGCCGTCGGGGGCCGCCCGCTTCACCAAGGTCGCGTTCCCCGAAAGCGGGTGCGAC
>JBFLWO010000339.1:0-3306 GCA_040757755.1 Actinomycetota bacterium | reverse complement strand
CGCGCCCTCCAGGTCCTGCAACGCGACGGGGCCTCCGACCGGCTGCGCGCCCGCCCGTCCGCGCGCCTCGGCGCGCATCGCCCGGGCCGCCGCCTCCGCCGCCGCGATCGTCGTGACGCACGGGATCCCCGCCCGAACCGCCGCCCGCCGGATCTCCGCGCCGTCGCTGCGTGCCCCCCGGCCGCTGGGCGTGTTCACCACCATCGCGATGCGCCCGTCGCCGATCAGGTCCACGATGTGCGGCGACCCCTGCGACACCTTGTTCACCGTCTCGACGGGGAGCCCGGCCGCGGCGATGGCCGCCGCCGTCCCCCCCGTCGCGACGAGCGTGAGGCCCGCCCGCAGCAGCTGATCCGCCAGCGCCACGGCGCGCGGCTTGTCGGAGTCGCGGGTGGACACGAACACGGCGCCCTCCGCCGGCAGGGCCTGCCCCGCGCCGCGCTGCGCCTTCGCGAACGCCACGGGGAAGCTGTCCGCCACGCCCATCACCTCGCCCGTCGCGCGCATCTCCGGGCCCAGCACCGGGTCGGTGGCGGGGAAGCGGGAGAACGGCAGCACCGCCTCCTTCACGGCGACGTGCCTGAAACGGCGGTTGCGCGGCAGGTCGAGCTCGGCGATGGGCGTGCCCAGCATCACGCGCGTCGCGTGCCGCACCACCGGGACCCCCGTCGCCTTCGCGACGAACGGCACGGTGCGCGACGCCCGCGGGTTCGCCTCCAGGACGTACACGCGGTCGTCGAGGATCGCGAACTGCACGTTCAGCAGCCCGACGACGCCGAGCGCCCGCGCGATCGCCACCGTCTGCTCCTCGATGTCCATCACGATCCCGGGCGGAACCCCCTGCGGCGGCAGCACGCACGCGGAGTCGCCGGAGTGGACGCCCGCCTCCTCGACGTGCTCCATCACCCCGGCGATCCAGCAGTCCGTGCCGTCCGCGAGGGCGTCCACGTCGAGTTCCACCGCCCCCTCCAGGTAACGGTCGAGGAGCACCGGCCAGGCGACGTCGTCGCGGGCGACGTAGGCGGCGAGCTCCTCCGGCCCGTCGCACACCACCATCGCCCGCCCGCCGAGCACGTAGGAGGGGCGCGCCAGGAGCGGGTAGCCGATCCGCTCCCCGGCGGCGAGCGCCTCCTGCGCCGACGACGCCGCCGCCCACGGCGGCGCCAGCAGGCCGAGCTCGGCGAGGAGCGCGCCGAAGCGGCCGCGGTCCTCCGCCAGGTCGATCGCCTCCGGCGCGGTGCCGGCGAGCGGCACGCCCTCCGCGGCGAGCGCGGCGGCGAGCCGCAGCGGCGTCTGCCCCCCGAGGGTCGCGATCACCGCGTGTGGCCGCTCCTCCCGGCAGATGTCGAGCACCGCCTCCAGGGTGAGCGGGGCGATGTACAGCCGGTCGCTGACGCCGTGGTCGGTGGACACCGTCTCCGGGTTGCAGTTCACCATCACCGCCCGGTACCCCAGGTCACGGGCGGTGCGCACCGCGTGGACGCAGCAGTAGTCGAACTCGACGCCCTGCCCGATCCGGTTCGGCCCGGACCCGAGCACCACCACGGCGGGGCGGCCGTCGTCGCCCGGGACCTCCGTCTCCGACCCGAACACCGGGTAGTAGTAGGGCGTGCGGGCCGCGAACTCCCCGGCGCACGTGTCGACGGCGCGGAACCCGGGGAGGGCGCCCACCTCGTGCCGCCGCCGCGCCACGGCCCGCTCGTCGGCGCCGGCGCCGCGCGCGATGTCGCGGTCGGTGAGCCCCGCCCGGTGCGCGTCGAGGAGGGCGCCGGCGTCGAGGTCCGCCACCGGCGCGGTCGCCGCGGCGCGGCGGCGCGCCACCGCCGCGATCTCCTCGCAGAACCAGGGGTGGACCCCGGTCGCGTCGCTCACGTCCCGCACCGACGCGCCCTGGGCGAACGCCCACATCATCACGTCGAAACGGTCCCAGCTCGGGGCGCGCAGCCGCTCCAGGGCGTCGGGGACGCCGGACGGCGTGGGGGGCCGCACGTCGAGCTCGCGGCCGGCGAGGGCCTGCGCGAACGCCTCCGCGAACGTCCGGCCCAGGGCGAGGCTCTCCCCCACGCTCTGCATCCGGGTGGTGAGGGCGGGGGCGGGGCCCTGCATCTTCTCGAACGCGAACCGCGGCGCCTTCACGGCGACGTAGTCGAGGGACGGCTCGAAGCTCGCCGGCGTGACGGCGGTGATGTCGTTCGGCAGCTCGTCGAGGGTGTATCCGACGGCGAGCCGCGCCGCGATCTTCGCGATCGGGAACCCGGTCGCCTTCGACGCGAGGGCGGAGCTGCGCGACACCCGGGGGTTCATCTCGATGACGACGAGCTCGCCGGTGGCGCGGTTCAGGGCGAACTGGACGTTCGCCCCGCCGGTCTCCACTCCCACGGCACGCACCACCGCGATCGACGCGTCGCGCATCTGCTGCAGCTCCGCGTCGGTGAGCGTCATCGCGGGGGCGACGGTGACGGAGTCGCCGGTGTGCACCCCCATCGGGTCGACGTTCTCGATACAGCACACGATCACCGCGTTGTCGGCGCGGTCGCGCACCACCTCCATCTCGAACTCGCCCCACCCGAGCAGGGACCGCTCCACGAGCACCTGGTCGATCGGGCTCGCCTCGATCGCGCGGCGGGCCGCACCGGCGAGCTCCTCCGCCGTCGCGGCGACGCCGCCGCCCTCGCCGCCCAGGGTGAACGCGGGGCGCAGGATGACGGGGAACCCGATCTCGGCGGCGGCGGCGAGCGCCTCGTCGACGGTCGTGGCGATGCGGCTCTCGGCCACGGCGAGGCCCGCCCCCGCCATCGCGACACGGAAGGCGTCGCGGTCCTCCGCCCGGTGGATCGTCTCGGCGTCCGCCCCGATCAGCTCCACCCCGTGGCGCTCGAGGGCCCCGGAGCGGTGAAGCTCGGTCGCGAGGTTCAGGGCGGTCTGGCCGCCGAGGGTGGGAAGCAGGGCGTCGGGGCGCTCCCGCGCGATGATCGCCTCCACCACGTCCGCGGCGAGCGGCTCCACGTAGGTGCGGTCCGCGACCTCCGGGTCGGTCATGATCGTCGCGGGGTTCGAGTTCACGAGCACCACCCGGTATCCCTCGGCGCGCAGCGCGGCGCACGCCTGGGTGCCCGAGTAGTCGAACTCGGCGGCCTGCCCGATCACGATCGGGCCGCTACCGAGCACCATGATCGTCGAGATGTCGTCGCGGCGCGGCATCAGGAAAGTCCTCCCACGAAGCGGGCGAAGAGGTACCCCGCGTCGCCCGGCCCCCGCCCCCCCGCCCCGGGGGGCATGACCCCCCAACCCCGGAGCGACCGCCCC
>JBFLWO010000338.1:0-3315 GCA_040757755.1 Actinomycetota bacterium | reverse complement strand
CACGGCCCGCGAGCGGCGGAGGATCTTGCCGCCCCGGCGGACGAACGCGCGGAACGTGATCCTGGCCCCCGTACCCGTCGACACGCGCACCCGCCGCGTGCAGACCAGCACGCCTTTGGCGCAGACCTTGACGACGAACGTCGTGCCGTTGGCGCGGGTCCCGATGATCACGATCTGCGCGTCGGGCGGCAGGCTGCGCGTCTTCGCGGTGAGCGTGACGCCCTCGCCGACGATCTTGTTGATCGAGCCGCTGGCGATCGAGACGGGCGGCGCGGCGGGGGCCGCCCCGGCGCGGCCGGCGCCGACGAGCGCCGCCAGCGCGAGTGCGATCATGGCGAGCGCCGCGGTGACGGGAACCGGGAGACTGCGTGCGCGGCTCATGTGGCGTCCTCGGCCGGGGAGACGAGGGGAGTAGTAGTACGGGGTCCCGGTGCCGTGGTCAATCCCCAGATCGGCCGGGTGTCCGGGCCGTCGATCCTCCCGTCGGGGGACGGCCGGTGTGTGACGATGCGATCTCGGCGGCCACTGTGACCAGCGAGCCGCCGAGCGAATGGTGCGAGCGCCCTGACACCCCGCCGCGGGTATCGCCTCGGGGCAGAACCGCGAAAGCCCCGCCGCGGGCGGGGCCTTCTCTGGGACGGGAGCGACGGGACTCGAACCCGCGGCCTCCGGATTGACAGTCCGGTGCTCTAACCTACTGAGCTACGCCCCCAACCGGCGCGCCACGCGAAAACGGGACGGCAGTGGGCGGTGGCAGATTTGAACTGCCGGCCCCCTGCTTGTAAGGCAGGTGCTCTAACCGCTGAGCTAACCGCCCCGCGCCACGCGGCGGACGGGAACGATAGCACCCGGGCGCCGCCGCGGACGGGCCCGTCTTCGTCGTGCCGTAGAGTCCCCGGGGTCGGGTGGTCGGCTGAGGGAGGAAGCGGCGTGTGGCTCACGTTTCGCACGGGCCCGGAGAGCGGGCGCGCGGTGGAGATCGTCGGTGAGCGCTTCGTGCTGGGGCGCGAGGACGACTGCCAGCTGAAGGTCCCGGACGACCGGGTGTCGCGGCACCATGCGGAGATCACCCCCCTCGAGGACGGCAGGGTGCAACTGCGCGACCTCGGCTCCACGAACGGCACGTTCGTCGACGGGGTCCTCCTCGACGGCCCCGTCGAGCTCTCCGGCGGCGAGCGGATCCAGGTGGGCGACACGGTCCTCACGCTGGACCGCACCGAGTCGGCGGCGCCCCCCACCCAGCTGGGGGTCGCCACCGTCCCCGCCTCCCCCGCCGCCCCGGCGCCCGCGTCCGCGTCGACGATCGAGCGTGTGCGGCTGCGCCGCTCCGTCCGGTTCGCGACCGTCGCTGCGATCGGGGCGATCGTCGTGGCCGGCGCCGCCGTCACGCTGTTCGCCACCGGCGTCATCGGCGGCGGCGACGAGGAGACCGCCGACGGGAGCCTCGACGTCCCGGCGATCATCGACGCCGCCCGGCCGTCGACGGGCCTCGTCGCCGTGTCCCGCGACGGCGAGCCGGCGGGCACCGGCACCGGATGGGTCATCGACGCCGCGGAAGGCCTCGTCGTCACCAACCACCACGTCGTGAACGCCGGCACCGACTACCAGGTGCGCATCGCCGACACGGACCGCGCCGCCAGTCTCGTCGCGACGGCCCCCTGCGAGGACCTCGCCCTGCTGCGGGTCGCGGACACCACGGGCCTGAAGGCGATCCCGCTCGGCACGCAGTCCGCCCTGCGCCAGGGCGAGACCGTCGTCGCCGTCGGGTTCCCCGCCTCCGCCTCCGAGACGCCGAACCTCTCCGCCACCGCGGGGGTCGTGTCCGTGGTGAAGGAGAGCTTCGACCTGCGCGCCGTCGACGTGCCGCAGTACCCGAACGTGATCCAGACGAGCGCCGACATCAACCCCGGCAACTCCGGCGGGCCGCTGCTCAACACGCGGGCGGAGCTCGTGGGGGTGAACTCCGCGGGCATCACCCTCCTCGGGGGGCGCACCATCCAGGGGCAGGGGTACGCCATCGGCGTGGACCGGGTCAAGGAGATCCTCCCGGTGCTGCGGACCGGCAGCTCGATCGGCTGGACCGGCGCGATCGTGGAGCACCGCGAGGACGTCCCCGGCCTCGTCATCGTCGGCGCCGTCGACGGCACCCCCGCCGCCACCGCGGGGCTCGGGCAGGAGGAGACCCTCATGGCATCCGTGAACGGCACCACCCTCGACAACAGCCTCCCCAGCTACTGCGACGTCGTCGGCACGCGCCGCGCCGGCGAGACCGCCACCTTCGGCCTGCAGCACATCGACGGCACCACCGAGGACGTGACCCTGGCGATCGCGGGGTCGCCGGCGCCATGAGCGGCCAGGGCGACGGGCCCCGCGTCTTCTCCGTCGCCCAGGTGGCCGACGCGCTCGCCCGCGTCGTCCGCGAGAACACCCGCACCGTGTGGGTGCGCGGCGAGGTCACGAACACGAGCCGGGGCGCCGGCGGGAAGATCCGCTTCTTCCGGCTGCGCGACCCCGGCGGCGAGGCGCAGGTCGACGCGACCGTCCTCTCCTGGGAGACCCCCGTGCCGTTCGACCTGGTCGACGGCATCACCGTCCGGGTCCGGGCGAAGCCGGAGTTCTACCCGCCGCACGGGGCGCTGCGGCTTCACGTGTACGAGATCCAGCCGGACGGGGAGGGCACGCTCCTCGCCCGCGTCGAGGCGCTGCGGCGCCTCCTCGACGCGGAGGGCCTGTTCAGCGAGGCGCGGAAGCGGCCGCTGCCGTTCCTCCCCCGCCGCGTCGGCCTGGTGACGGCGAAGGACGGGGCCGCCCGCCACGACGTGGAGCGCACCCTGCACGCCCGCTGCCCCGTCGTGGACCTGGTGATCGTGACCGCGCTGATGCAGGGGGCGGGCAGCCCCCCCGAGGTGGTGCGGGCCCTCAGGCACCTCGACGCGGACCCCACCGTCGACGTGGTGATCGTCGCGCGCGGCGGGGGGAGCCTGGAGGACCTCATGGCGTTCAACGACGAGCGCGTCGCCCGGGCGATCGCGGCGTGCACCACCCCCGTCGTCGCCGCGATCGGCCATGAGCGGGACGTGACGATCGCCTGCCAGGTGGCGGACGTGCGGGTCGCCACGCCCACCGCGGCGGCGATGCGGGTGGCGCCGGACGCCGCCTCCGAGCTTCGCGCCCTCGCCGCGACCGGGGAGCGGGCCCGCGACGCCCTGCGCCGCGTCCTCGCCCGGGCGCAGAGGGACACCGCCGCGATGCGGGCGCGGCCGTGCCTGGCCCGGCCGCTCACCCTGGTGGCCCCGGCCGCCGCGCGGCAGGCGG
>JBFLWO010000337.1:0-3320 GCA_040757755.1 Actinomycetota bacterium | reverse complement strand
CGGCACCCCGCCGGCGCAGGGCGGCGCACGCAAGAAGCCCAAGGGCGGACCGGCCCAGGGGCAGCCGGGTTCCCGGCGCCAGCCCCGTAAGCGGCGGTGACCGCCACGACCCACGCGCCGTCGCGCGCGACAGGAGGCTGATCATGGGGGAGGCTGCGAGCGGTCCCGGCGCCGAGGCGCTGGCCGAGGTGCTCGGCGCGGTCGCGGCCGCGCTGCGCGTGGGCGACGCGCGGGTCGAGGTGCACGAGGTGGAGGAGGGCGGGCTTCTCGGTCACGTCCACGGGGAGGGCGTCGACGCCCTCGTCGGCCGGGACGGCGAGACGATCGACGCGCTCCAGTACCTGTGCAGCCAGATCGTGAGCCGGGCGGAGGGCACGCGGCGGCGCGTGACGATCGACGCCGGCGACTACCGCGCGCAGCGGCGCGACCGGCTGGAGCGGCTGGCGCGGCGCGCGGCCGAGGAGGCCCTGGAGCACGGCGACGAGATCGAGCTCGACCCGATGACCCCGCACGACCGGCGCATCATCCACATGGTGCTGAAGGAGTACGAGGGCATCTCGACGCGCAGCGAGGGCGAGGAGCCGAACCGGCGCATCATCGTCGAGCCCGCCGACTGACGCGCGCCCACGGGAGGCGTGGTTTCACGTGAAACACCCCCCGTGGCGGCGGGGCCGGCTGCGCTGCTCGTCGCCCGCTGCGCCGACATGGGGGTGGACGTCGCCGCGGGGGTCGCGGGCGCCCTCATCGCCCTGCTCGACGCCGTCGCGGCCGAGCCGCAGAACCTCACGGCGATCGACGGGATCGAGGCGGGCATCGACCGGCACCTGGCGGACAGTCTCGCCGGACTGCGGATCGACGCCATCACGGGCGCCGCGGCGCTCGTGGATCTCGGCAGCGGCGCCGGGTTCCCGGGCCTGCCGCTCGCGATCGCCCGGCCCGACCTGGCCGTGACCCTCGTGGAGAGCGAGCGCCGCAAGGCCGACTGGCTGCGCCGTGCGTCCGCCGCCTGCCCTAACGTACGGGTCGTGTCCGCGCGTACCGAGGAGCTGGCCGCCGGTGAGCGCGAGGGATGGCCGGTGGCGACGGCGCGGGCGCTCGGCCCCCTGCCGGTCGTGCTCGAGCTCGCGGCCCCGCTGGTGGCCGTGGGCGACGCGGTCGTCGTGTGGCGGGCCGACCGCGACCCGGAGGAGGAGGGGCGGGCCGCGCAGGCGGCGGCGGAGCTGGGCCTCGAGCCGCTCCCGCCGGTCCCGGTGACCCCGTTCCCCGGCGCCCGCCGCCACCTCCACCCGTTCCGGAAGGTGGCCGCCACCCCCGCCCGCTACCCGCGCCGGCCCGGTCGCGCGGCGAAGCGCCCGCTCGCGTGATCTACGCGGTCGCGAACCAGAAGGGCGGCGTCGGCAAGACGACGACGGCGGTCAACCTCGCCGCCTGCCTCGCCGAGGCCGGCAGCCGGGTGCTCCTCGTCGACACCGACCCGCAGGCGAACGCCACGAGCGGCCTGGGGCTGCGCGGCGCGGCGGGGGTCACCGCCGCGGAGGTGCTGCTGGACGGCGCCCCGCTGCAGGAGGCCGTCATCGCGACGCGGGTCCCGAACCTGGACCTCGTGTCCTCGACGCCCGACCTGGCGGGCGCGGCGGTGGAGCTTCCGGGCCGGGCGGAGCGCGAGCGGGTCCTGGCGCGGGCCCTTTCCCCGCTGGTCGCCCAGTACGCCTACGTGTTCATCGACTGCCCGCCGTCGCTCGATCTTCTGACGCTGAACGCGCTGGTGGCGGCGGACCGCGTGATCGTGCCCGTGCAGTGCGAGTACTACGCGCTGGAGGGGCTCTCCCGCCTGCTCGAGACCGTCGCCTCGGTGCGCGCGCACCTCAACCCCCGGCTGCGGGTCACCGGGATGCTGATGACGATGCACGACGTGCGCACGCGGGTGAGCGGCGAGGTGGTGGAGGAGGTGCGCCGCCACTTCCCCGAGCTCGCCTTCCGCACGATCGTGCCGCGCAACGTCCGCCTGGCGGAGGCGCCGTCGCACGGGGAGCCCGTGATCCGCTACGACCCGCACTGCGCCGGGGCGGACGCCTACTTCGACGTCGCCAAGGAGGTGGCGGAGCGTGGCTGAGCAAGCGGGACGGCGCGCCCTGGGCCGGGGCCTGGCGGCGCTTCTGGGCGACGCCCCGCCGCCGGCGTCCGCGGGGCTCGTGGAGGTGGCCGTCGACGCGATCCGGCCGAACCCCGACCAGCCGCGCCGCCGCATCGACCCGGAGGGGCTCGCGGCGCTCGTCGCGTCGATCCGCGCGAGCGGCGTGGTGCAGCCGGTGGTGGTGCGCCCGGACGGCGAGGGGTACGAGCTCGTCGCGGGGGAGCGGCGCTGGCGCGCCGCCCGCGAGGCCGGGCTGGAGCGCATCCCCGCGGTGGTGCGCGACGCGGACGAGCGGGAGCGCCTGGAGCTGGGACTGGTCGAGAACCTCGTGCGGGAGGACCTGAACGCGATCGAGGTGGCGCGGGCCCTGGCCGTGCTGGTGGAGGACTTCGGGCAGACGCAGGCGGCGCTCGCGGAGCGCCTGGGGCGCAGCCGGTCCTCCGTCGCCAACCTGCTACGACTGCTGGAGCTGCCGGACGACGTGCAGGACCTCGTGGTGGCCGGCAGCCTCACGGAGGGGCACGCACGGGCGGTGCTTCAGGCGAGCGGGGCGGCCGCGCGCCGCCGCATCGCGGCCCGCGCCGTGGAGGCGGGGCTCAGCGTGCGCCAGACCGAGGCGCTCGCCCGCCAGGAGGGCGCCCCGCGGTCGCGCGCCACGCGTGAGGCGAGCCCCCTCGAGCACTGGGCGGTGGACGTCTTCTACGGCGCGCTTGGGGCGGCGGCCCGCGCCCGCGAGGCCTCGAACGGGCAGGTCGTCGTGGAGCTGCGGTTCTCGGACCGGGGCACCCTCGACGCCGCGCTCGAGCGCCTGAACGGCCTCGCCCCGATCGACCCGGGGGAGTAGCGGGCCGACTCGCTGCGCCCTGCGGCCGTCGGGGAGGCGACGGCCACCGGCGCCGCCCGGGCCGCGCCCGGACGGGCGTGTCTGCGTCCTCGTCGTCCGGCTCGTGCTGCCTGGAGCGACGGCGCCCCGGCATGTCGGGCGTGACGCGGGGCGCTGGCGGTGCTGCGGTGCCGAGGGGGCGGCGAGGCGGAGAGCGTCAGGGTCCCGGCCGCCGTGGGGGGCGCGGGGCGTGTTTCACGTGAAACAGGGCCCGGCCCGGCCCGCGGCGTCGGCGGTCGGGCCCGGGAAGCGCGGCGCCATCTGCGGGGCCGGGGCGCCCCCGGCCCGATCCGCCGAGGCCTG
>JBFLWO010000336.1:0-3322 GCA_040757755.1 Actinomycetota bacterium | reverse complement strand
CGGCGGCCGGCGCCAGCGCCGTGGTGAACACGAAGCCGCGCGCCCGGGTGCGCAGGTAGTCGCACAGGTCCCGTGACCCCGCCACATAGCCGCCCTGAGCCCCGAGGGCCTTCGACAGCGTCCCCATCACCACCGGCACGCGCCCCTGCAGGCCGAAATGCTCCACCGCCCCCGCCCCGGTCGGCCCGAGCACCCCGGTGGCGTGCGCCTCGTCCACCATCAGCATGCACTCGTGGCGCTCCGCGACCTCGACGAGGTCCGGGAGGGGGGCGAGGTCCCCGTCCATGCTGAAGACCGTGTCGGTCACGACGAGGCGCCGCCGCGCCGCGCCGCTCCGCCGGATCGCCTCCTCGAGCGCGCCGGCGTCGCCGTGCCGGTACCGCACCAGGCGCGCGCCCGACAGCAGGCAGCCGTCGACGATGCTCGCGTGGTTCAGCCGGTCCGCGAAGACGACGTCGTCGCGCCCGACGAGCGCGGGGATCGTCCCGACGTTCGCCTGGAAGCCCGTGGGGAACACGAGGGCGTCCTCGCAGCTCTTCAGGGCGGCGATGCGCTCCTCCAGGCGGCGGTGCAGGTCGAGGCTGCCGGTCACGAGGCGCGACGCCCCCGCCCCCGCCCCGTACGCGTCGAGGGCGCGGCGCGCCCCGTCCACCACCCGCGGGTCGTTCGCCAGCCCCAGGTAGTTGTTGGACGCGAGGAGCAGGTGCGGCTCCCCGTCGATCGCCACCTCCGGGTCGGGCGCGCCGGCGCAGTCGGTGAGGACCCGCAGGAGGTCCCGGTCCCGAAGGTCCCGAAGGGCCTCCGGAAGCCAGGAGAACGCCGTCACCGCACCGCCTCCGTCGCCTCGTCGATGCAGCGGGCGGTCACCGCGACGAGCCGGTCGAGCTCGTCCTGCGTGATCGACAGGGGCGGCATCAGCACGACGACGTCGCCGAGGGGGCGCATGATCACGCCGTGGCCGCGGGCGAGCCGCTGCACCCGGTCTCCCACGCGCAGCCCCCCGTCGAACGGCTCCTTCGTGTCGCGGTCGCGGACGAGCTCGATCCCCACCATGAGGCCCTTCTGGCGGACGTCGCCGACGTGGCGCAGCGGCGCGACGCGCTGACGCAGCAGGGCGGCGAGAAGCTCGATCCTGGGGGCGAGCCGCTCGACGGTGCGCTCCTCCTCGAACACGTCGAGGTTCGCGACGGCGACGGCGGCGGCGAGCGGGTTGCCCGTGTACGTGTGGCCGTGGAAGAAGGTGCGGTGCTCCTCCGGCCGGCCGAGGAACGCGTCGAACACCTCCTGCGTGGTGAGCACCGCCGACAGGGGCAGGTAGCCGCCGGTGATGCCCTTCCCGACGGTCATGAGGTCGGGCTGCACCCCCTCCGCGGTGCAGGCGAACATGCGCCCCGTGCGCCCGAAGCCGGTGGCGACCTCGTCGACGATCATGAGGAGGCCGTGCCGGTCGCACGTCTCGCGCACGCGCCGCAGGTAGCCGTCGGGCGCGGTGATCATCCCGGCGGCGGCCTGCACGAGCGGCTCCACGATCACCGCGGCGATCCGGTCCGCGTTCTGCGCGGCGAGCCGCTCCAGCTCGTCGGCGCACGCCATCGCGCACTCGGGCCGCGCCAGCCCCAGGGGGCAGCGGTAGCAGTACGGGGACGGGGCCTCCACGGTGTCGAACAGGAGGGGGCCGAAGATGCGGTGGAAGATCCCGATGCCGCCGACGCTGACCGACCCGATGGTGTCGCCGTGGTACGCCTCCCCGAGTCGCAGGAAAAGATCGCGCCCCTCCCGGCCCGTCAGGGCCTGGTACTGGAACGCCATCTTGAGGGCGATCTCCACGGCGCTGGCGCCGTCCCCCGCGTAGAACACCTTCACGAGGCGCTCCGGGGCGATCGCGACGAGGCGGCGGGCGAGCTCCGTCGCGGGGACGTTCGCGAGGCCCAGCATCGTGCTGTGCGCGATGCGGCCGGCCTGCTCGGCGAGGGCGGCGTCGAGGCGCGGGTGCCGGTGGCCGTGGACGTTCGCCCACAGGGACGACACGGCGTCGAGGTACCGGTTGCCGTCGACGTCGACGAGGTGGTTGCCGTCGCCGGCCGCGATCACGAGCGGCGGCTCGGCGCACCACTCGCTCATCGGCGTGAACGGGTGCCACACGTACCGCTGGTCGTCCCGCCGCAGCACCTCCGCGCGGCCGGCCGGTTCTGCGCCCGCCGGCGGGGTCATCGGCGGACGAAGCTCCCGAGGTCCTCGACCATCCGCACGTCCTCCGCCGCGGGGCGGCCGCCGGTGGTGAGGTAGTTGCCGACGATCATCGCGTTGACGCCGCCGACGAGGCCGAGGGCCTGCAGGTCGCGCAGCACGAGCTCCCGGCCGCCGCCGTACCGGATGATCTTGTCGGGGAAGACGAGGCGGAAGATGGCGATGGCGCGGAGGGCGTCCTTCGCCGCCATCGGGGCGCGGTCGCCGAGGGGGGTGCCGGGCCGCGGGTTCAGGAAGTTGAGGGGGATCTCGTCCGGGTCGAGCTCGGCGAGCTCGAAGGCGAGCTCGAGCCGCTGCTCCCACGTCTCCCCCATCCCCAGGATCCCGCCGCTGCACAGCCCCAGTCCCACGTCCTTCACGAGGCGGCACGTCTCGACCCGCTCCTCCCAGGTGTGGGACGTGACGATGGTGGGGAAGAAGCTGCGGGACGCCTCGAGGTTGTGGTTGTAGTGGTGCACGCCGGCGTCGCGCAGCTCTTCCGCCTGGGGGCGGGTGAGCAGGCCGAGGGAGCAGTCGACCTCCAGGCCGACGTCCCGCTTGATCGCCTCGGTGGCGCGCAGGACCTGGCTCATCAGCCGGGAGTCGGGGCCGCGCACGGCGACGACGATGCAGAAGTGCGTCGCCCCGGCGGCCTTCGTGGCGCGGGCCGCCGCCATGACCTCGTCGTGCGCGAGGAACGCGTGCCGTTGCGCGGGGGCGTCGTACAGGACCGACTGGGAGCAGAACGCGCAGTCCTCGGTGCAGCCGCCGGTCTTGGCGCTGATGAGCGACTCGAGCTCCACGCCGTCGCCCCACCAGCGGCGGCGGACGTCGTGGGCGAGGGCGAGGAGCGACGGCAGCTCGTGCTCCGGCAGGGCGACGAGCTCACGCGCCTCGCCCGGGGTGATGGGTGACCTCTCGGCGAGGACGCGCTCGGACAGGCGCGCCAGGACGGGCTGCGTCACGGCGCGACCCTAGCAGGCGTGACGCAGGGCGAGCGGGCGGGTGGAAAAATGCGCGAGGCGGACACCGGCGCGGCGTGCCCCATCGCACGCTGCGCCGATCGTCCGCCTCGAGCCCCCCGGCGGCGCGCGGC
>JBFLWO010000335.1:0-3325 GCA_040757755.1 Actinomycetota bacterium | reverse complement strand
CGCACCGCCCGGGGCCCCGCCGCGACACCGGCTACTTCTTCTTCGGCGCGGTGATGCTCGTGCGCGCCCGGTCCGTCGGGGTGGGCAGCTTCACGTTCACGAGCTGCACCGTCCAGACGCCCGGAAGGGGCTTGTTCACGCGGAAGAACGCGAACGTGGCGCCGTGCCGGAAGGTGAAGCCCTTCCCCGGACGCCCCGAGGTGTGCTGCTTGCCGCGCGGGTCGGTGAGGACGAGCCGGTACAGGCCGTTCCCCCAGTTCGCGAAGAACGTCGCCTGCGGCAGACCCTTCGCGATGGGCTGGGTGAACTGCTTCTTCTGGCGCGGGGTGAACGTGAACGTCTTGTTCGCGATCGTCCGCTGGCCGGTGGAGAGGTTGAAGCAGCGGTTGTAGATGTCCGTCAGGTCGGACGCCTGCTCCGTCGCGAAGTACTGCCCGCCGGTCTCGCTCGCGATGCGCTTCAGGCGGGCGACGTCCGCCGGCTGGAACGACCGCTTCGGGCCCAGCTGGACGGCGCACACCGGCCACGACCGGCCGGACGCGTTGAACGCGAACAGCAGGTGGCCGTTGGTGTAGGCGCCGGCGTTGTGGCCGCCGTCCGTCAGGAAGATGAGGGCCTTCTGGCGCTGCGGGTCGACGCCGGCCGTGGTGGTGAGCGCCGTGAAGGCGTCCGCCATCCCGATGTTGTAGTTCGTGCTGCCGTCGTTGACGATCGCCTTCCTCGCCGCGGCCTTCAGGCCGGCGACGACCGCGGGCGCGCCGGTGATCGACGTGAGCGGGAAGATCGGCTTGGACTGGTCGTCGAAGCCGGCGGCCCCCAGCATGTCGCCGGGGCGGGCGAGGTCGGCGAGCAGGTTGACGGCGTCCCTGCGGATGTACCGCGGGTCGGTGCCGGCCATGCTGCCGGACACGTCGATGATCGCCTCGATGTCGATCGGGCCGGGCAGGCGCACCGGCGGCGCCACCGCCCGCGACGTCAGCGTGCCG
Source organism: Actinomycetota bacterium (assembly GCA_040757755.1). Lineage (GTDB taxonomy): Bacteria > Actinomycetota > Thermoleophilia > Miltoncostaeales > Miltoncostaeaceae > JBFLWO01. The sequence goes on along the minus strand of JBFLWO010000335.1, from coordinate 2,339 downwards.
AGCTCGTACGACCCTTGCTGGCCGTCGACGGTGTACGACAGGACGAGGACCCCCTCGTACCCGCCGGCGGGCGCGGTGATGCGCACGCTGTCGCCGGTGCCCGGCGTGTTCAGCGGCGTGCCGGCGGCGGACACCACCACGTTCGACGCGCTGAACGGCAGGAGCAGGTCGAGGTCGGCGGTGCCGCCCGGCAGGGCGACGACCCGGCGGTTCGGGCCGTCGACCGCGCCGGTCGCCGGCGGCAGCGACGAGCTCGGGGAGGTGTCGGCACAGAACACGGTCACATCGATGGAGAGGACCACGACCGCGCCGTCGTTCAAGCCCCCGACGGACCCCTCGCGCTGCGAGTCCGGGAACTGCCGGCAGTCGTCCATCAGGCTGGTGACCTTCGCCGTGTACGGCGCCGGGTCGTTCGTCGCGTTCGGGCTCGGGAACACCACCTGCCCCTGGGCGTTCGTCGACCCGGAGTCCACGAACCCGTCGCCGGCGTCGCGCAAGGTGACGTTCTGCCCCGCGATCGGCGTGCCCGCCCCGGTGACGACGTTCACGGTGATCGACGCCTGCGCCGCGGCCGTCCACGCGAGCGCGGCGGCGGTCGTTGCGGTGAGGAGTGCCGTCCGCAGCACGCTGCGGCGGCGCCCCGGTCCTGTCCACGCGATGCTCACATCCACCTCACTCCCTTGGGGAACGGTGACGATGCGGCATCCTCTCCGCTCCGCCCGGCGGTGCCAAGCCCCGCGGCCCGCTACTCGGGGACGGGGACGCCCCCCTCGAGCCGCGACTTGACCGCCGTCTCCAGGCCGTTCGCCCGCCACAGGGCGAGCGCCTCCGGGCCGGCGGACCCGGGCGCCTGGCCGGCGGGCGGCCCGTGGTGCCAGGCGACGGCGTGCAGCAGCGCGAGCCGCCGGTCGGCCGCCAGGCCGGCGCGGCGGGCCGCGTCGGAGACGATCTCGTGGCCGAGGGCGAGGTGCCCGAGGAGCCGCCCTTCCTCCGTCACCTCGAACGTCGCGCCCATCCGGAACGTGCGCGTGTAGCCCAGGTCGTGCACGAGGGCGGCGGTGACGAGCAGGTCGGCGTCGAGCCGGGGGTGCCACTGGCAGAGCGTCTGGCACAGGGACGCCACCCCCACGGTGTGCTCCACCAGGCCGCCCATGTAGGCGTGGTGACCGGACCGGGTGCACGGCACGGCGCGCCACAGGGCGGCGAGGGCGTCGTCGCCGGTGAGCGCGTCGAGGGTGCGGCGAAGGCCGGGCTCCCCCACCTCGTCCGCCAGGTGCAGGACGAAGCCGAAGAGCTCGTCGGGGTCGCGCCGGCTGCGCGGCAGGAGCCCGTCCGCGGGGCCCTCGTCCGGCGCCCGGCGGATGTGGCTCACCTGGACCTGCGGCCGCCCCTGATGCTCCACCACCCGCCCGGTGACGCGGACGCGGTCCCCCTCCTCGAACTCCGCGTCGAAGAAGTCCGCCTCGTCGAACACGACGGCGGGGATCGCGCCGCTGGCGTCGGCGAGCGTGACCGCCAGGAACGGCTTGCCGGCGCGGGTCAGGCGGCGCTCCTTCCGCCGCGCCGCGTACACCCCCTCGACGGGGCGGCCCGGCTCGAGTGAGGCGATCGCCGTCACCGGTCCATCGCCGGGCAGATGAGCGCGAAGTCGCACGACCGGCACGCCCAGCCGGGGGCGGCGGGGTACTCGCCGGCGGAGATGCGGTCGGCGACGTCGCGCGCCTCCTCCAGCGCGGCGCGCACCTCCCGCGGGTCGGGGTTCACCTGCCGCAGGTCCCCGTCGAGGACGTACTCGAGCGTCGCCCCCTTCGGGGTCGCCTCGAACGACTCGTACGCCCCCGCCATGTAGATGTGCAGCACGAGCGAGTCGGTGGGCGCGCCGGCGGAGGGGGGCCGCCCCGTCTTGTAGTCGACGATCTGGTGGCCGCCGCCGGGGTGCGCGTCGAGGCGGTCGATGCGTCCGCGCACGACGTGCGGGCCGAGGGTGAGGGTGAACGGCCGCTCCACCGCGACGGTGCGCCGCTCCTGGCGCCGGGTGCGCTCGTGGTACTTGGGCATCCACTCCCGGGCGCGCTCCAGCGCCTGCCGCCCCTCCGGGGTGTTCGCCACCCCCGCCCGCACGAGCTCGCGCGCGAACCGCGCCACCAGGCTGTCGGCGTCGCCGCCGGGACCGTCGGGGCGGTGGTGCGCCTCGAGGGCGGCGTGCGCCGCGACGCCGATCGCCCGGGCCGTGGAGGGGCGTTGCGGCACCCGGTCGACGCGCGCGAAGCGGTACGCGAGGGGGCAGGTGCGGTAGCGCTCGATGTCGGTGGGCGAGACGGTCACCCCGGGGCGGGGGG
>JBFLWO010000334.1:0-3334 GCA_040757755.1 Actinomycetota bacterium | reverse complement strand
CCCGCGGCCGCCGGCCGCGACCGTTCGGATCGTCCTCGGGCCCGCCGCGCGCGGGCCCGAGGCGTTTCCGGGGCCCGCCGGCCCGTCCGGCACCGGCTGACGGAGGACCAATTGCCCACGGTATTGCTTATCGGACCCATAAGAATCACGAGTGCGTGCTCTGGTACCCTTCCGGCGGCATGGCCGCGATGAGCACCGACTTCGCCCCCCGCGACGCCCACGGGGGCACCGTCCCCGCGCCGCGCGCCGCGACCGGACGCCCTCGCCGCGGCCCGCACGGGGTGGGCCGGTGAGGAGGGGCGCCGACGGGATCGTCCACCTCACGCACCTCGACGCGCTCGAGGCGGAGGCGATCCACATCATGCGGGAGGTCGCGGCCGAGCTGGAACGGCCCGTGCTCCTGTTCTCCGGCGGCAAGGACTCGATCGTGCTCCTGCGCCTCGCAGAGAAGGCGTTCCGCCCCGGGCGGTTCCCGTTCCCCCTGATGCACGTCGACACCGGCCACAACTTCCCGGAGGTCATCGCGTTCCGGGACCGGCGCGTCGCCGAGCTCGGCGAGCGGCTCGTCGTCGCCTCCGTGCAGGCGTCCATCGACGCCGGCCGGGTCGTCGAGCAGACCGGGCCGCGGGCGTCGCGCAACCAGCTGCAGACCACCACGCTCCTCGACGCGATGGAGGAGCACGGGTTCGACGCCGCGATCGGCGGCGCCCGCCGCGACGAGGAACGCTCCCGCGCGAAGGAGCGGATCTTCTCGTTCCGCGACGACTTCGGGCAGTGGGACCCCCGCGCGCAGCGCCCCGAGGTGTGGAACCTCTACAACGGCCGCATCCGCAAAGGCGAGCAGGTGCGGGTCTTCCCGATCTCCAACTGGACCGAGCTCGACGTGTGGCAGTACGTCGCCCGTGAGGGCCTGGAGCTGCCCTCGATCTACTACGCGCACGAACGCGACGTGTTCGAGCGCGACGGCATGCTGTACGCCGCCAGCGACGTCGTCGAGCGCTACGACCACGAGACCCCGTTCCGGGAGTGGGTGCGCTTCCGCACCGTGGGGGACATGTCCTGCACGGGCGCCGTCCGCTCCCGCGCCACGACCCTCGAGGACGTCGTCGCCGAGATCGCCTCCACGCGCATCACCGAACGCGGCGAGACCCGCGCCGACGACCGCGTCACCGAGGCCGCCATGGAGGACCGCAAGAGGCAGGGATACTTTTGATTCCCTCGGGATCTCTCCGGCCGTGCCCCGCGCGCCGTCCGTCCGTCACGATCCCTCGGGTGACTCGCGTGCCTCGCCGCGGCCCCTTCGTCACCGGCGGTGGGGCGGTCACGCGCGCGCATCGCTGGATCGCGACGCGCGCGCTGCACACGCCTTACCCCCGCGTCACCCGCGTCGCTGTCCTGCGTGGGGGTGGTCATGACTGACGTGCTGAACCTGGCGGAGCTCCTCACCGGCGAGGCCGCCGCGTCGGAGCTCGTCCGGCTCGTCACCTGCGGGTCCGTCGACGACGGCAAGTCCACCCTCATCGGACGGCTCCTGTTCGACACGAAGCAGGTGTTCGTCGACCAGATGGAGCACGTCGAGGAGACGAGCGAACGCCGCGGCGACGGGTACGTCAACCTCGCCCTCCTCACCGACGGGCTGCGGGCCGAGCGGGAGCAGGGCATCACCATCGACGTCGCGTACCGCTCGTTCGTCACGCCGCGGCGCCGCTTCCAGCTCGCCGACGCCCCCGGCCACGTCCAGTACACGCGCAACATGGTCACCGGGGCGTCCACCGCGGACGTCGCGATCGTCCTCGTCGACGCGCGCAAAGGCGTGATCGAGCAGACCCGCCGTCACTCCTTCATCGCGTCGACGCTGCGCACCCCGCACGTCGTGTTCGCCGTCAACAAGATGGACCTCGTCGACTACGACGAGGCGCGGTTCCGCGAGATCGAACGGGACCTCGGCGTCCTGGCGGACCGGCTCGGGGTGCTGGACCCCCTCGTCATCCCCATGTCCGCCCTGCACGGCGACAACGTCGTGGAGCCGTCCACGGCGATGCCGTGGTGGACGGGCGGCGCCCTCCTCGAGCGCCTCGAGGCGGTGGAGGTCGCCGGCGACGCCGACCACTCCCACCGGCGGTTCCCCGTCCAGTGGGTGATCCGGCCGATGTCCGACGAGCACCACGACTACCGCGGCTACGCCGGGCAGGTCGCCGGCGGCGACTGGCGGGCCGGCGACGAGGTGGTGGTGCTGCCGTCCGGCCGGCGCACCCGCGTCGCATCCGTGGAGACGCACGACGGGGAGGTGCCCGTCGCGGCGCCCGGCATGTCCGTCGTGATCCGCGTCGAGGACGACGTGGACATCTCCCGCGGGGACATGCTCGCCGACCCGCAGGACCCGCCCGTCGCGGCGCGGCGGCTCACCGCCCGCGTGTGCTGGATGAGCGAGACGCCGGTGCGGCCCGGCGCGAAGCTCGCCGTGAAGCACACGACCCGCTGGGTGCGCGCCGTCCTCGACGCGATCGAGTCGACCCTCGACGTCGACACGCTCGAGGATGTCCCCGCGCAGGAGCTGCGGCTCAACGACCTCGCCGTGGTGCGCCTGCGTCTCGGCGGGCCCCTCGCCGTGGACCCCTTCACGGGGAACCGCTCCACGGGGGCGTTCATCCTCGTCGACGAGGCGACGAACGACACGGTCGCCGCCGGGATGGTGCTCGCCGCGGAGGAGTGACCGCGCCCCTCCCGGGGGGGTCGCCCCGCGCCGCCTTCCCACCGGTCGGCGGATCCGGCAAGATCCGCGCCCATGAACGCGACCCGGGCATCGAGGCGTCTCGGGGGGAGCGGGGAGCGGCCGTGACGCCGGTGCGCCGCGCCCTGGCCGGGGGAGCCGCCGTCGCGCTCACGGTCCTCGGCCCCGCCGCGGCCGCCACGCGCACGCTGGACCTCGCCGCCGAACCGGCCGTCCGCCTGGACGGGCAGGGCGCGTCCGACCTGGCGGGGTGGAGCGTCGCCGCCGCCGGCGACGTCAACGGCGACGGCCTCTCCGACATCCTGGTGGGGGCGCCGGACGCGGATCCCGGCGGCCGGGTGGGCGCCGGCGCCGCCCACGTGGTGTTCGGGCGCTCGACGCTCTCGGGCGGCGCGCTCGGCGCCGCCGGCCAGGGGTTCCGCATCGACGGCGCCGGAGGCGCCGACGAGGGCGGCGCCGCGAGCGACGACTCGTTCGGGGCGGCCGTCGCGGGGGCCGGGGACGTCAACGGCGACGGCCGCGACGACGTGATCGTCGGCGACCCCAGGGCGGACTCCAACGGGCGGTCCGGCTCGGGATCCGCGTACGTCGTGTTCGGGCGCG
>JBFLWO010000333.1:0-3335 GCA_040757755.1 Actinomycetota bacterium | reverse complement strand
CCGCCGGCGCGGTGGCGGCGGGGGAGGGGCGGTCGGCGGCCGCCGGCGCCCTCGACGACGGGCGGGCGCTGGCCGCCGCGGAGCGGTGGGTGGAGGCCCAGGGCGGCGACCCCGCGGCGTGGTCCCAGCCGGAGCGCCTGCCCCCCGCGCCGCTGCGGCTGCCGGTGCCCGCGGCGGCGACCGGGTGGGTGGCGGCCCTCGACGCCCTCGCCGTGGGGCAGGCGGCGCGCTGGCTGGGCGCCGGGAGGATGCACCCGGTGCAGAGCGTGGATCCCGCCGTGGGCATCGAGCTCGCCGCGAAGGTGGGGGACGCGGCGGAGGAGGGGGAGCCCGTCGCCTGGGTGCACGCCCGCGACGCCGCCACCGGGGAGCGCGCGGTGGCGATGGTCGCCGCCGCCGCGCGGATCGAGGAGGGGCGCGTCGCGCCGCCCGCCCTCGTGCTGCGGGAGGGGTGACGCGTGCCGGAGCTGCCCGAGGTCGAGACGATCCGCGGCCAGCTGGAGGAACGCCTCGTGGGGCGCGTCATCGGCCGCGTCGCCGTCGACGACGCCCTCCTCGTGGCCCCCGCGGCCGTGACGGCGTTCGCGCGGGGGCTGCGGGGGCGGACCGTCACGGCGGTGCGGCGCCGCGGCAAGTACCTGCTCGTCGACCTGGACGCGGGGCCGCCCCTCGCGCTGCACCTGCGCATGACGGGGCGGCTCCTGTGGTTCCCGGGCCGGCCGGACCCCGACGTCACCCACGTCCGGGCCCGGTTCGACCTGGGCGGCGGGGGGACCCTCGTGTTCGCCGACATGCGCCGGTTCGGGCGGGCGTGGCGCCTTCCGGAGGGGCTGCCGGACGAGGAGGCGTACTGGGCGGGCCGCGTCGGCGTGGAGCCGCTCGGCGACGGGTTCACCGCCGCCGCCCTCGGCGGCCTGCTCGCGGGGCGCCGCGGGCCGGTGAAGCCCCTCCTCCTGAACCAGGCGGTGGTGGCGGGCATCGGGAACATCTACGCGGACGAGGCCCTGTTCCAGGCGCGGGTGCACCCCCTCCGCCCCGCCGGGTCCCTGGACCGCGACGAGGTGCGGCGCCTGCACCGCGCGATCCGCGACCGCCTGCGGGCCGCCGTCGCCGCCGGCGGGTCGTCGATCGACCGGTACCGCGACGCGAACGGCGACCGGGGCGGCATGCAGGACCTCTTGCGCGTCCACCGGCGCGAGGGGCGCCCGTGCGTGCGCTGCGGCGCCACGGTGGTGAAGACCCGCGTCGGCGGGCGGGGCACGTACCTGTGCCCGGGCTGCCAGGCGCCGCCTGCGTGAGCCGCGCCGCGTCGGGGACGGCTGTTACCGTGCGGCACATGACGGCGAATGCGCGAGCCCGCGCGGGCGGTCGCCGCGCCGCGCGCCCGACCACGCCCCGCCCGGAGGCGCGGTGCTGACGGACGTCGTCGGCGTGCGGGTGGGGCACTGGAGCGACCCCGACGCCGCGACCGGCTGCACGGCGATCATCCCCCCGCCCGGCACCGTCGGGGCGGTCGACGTGCGCGGCGGCGGGCCCGGCACCCGGGAGACCGACGTCCTCGGCCCCCTCGCCGGCGCCTGGGAGGTGTCGGCGCTGATGCTCGCCGGGGGGAGCGCCCACGGGCTGTCGACCGCGTCGGGGGCGATGCGGTGGTGCGAGGAGAACGGCATCGGCCTCGACGTCGGCGTCGCCCGCGTGCCGATCGTGCCCGCCGCGATCATCTTCGACCTCGGCGTCGCGACGCGCCGCCCCGGCGCCGACGAGGGTTACGCGGCGTGCGCCGCCGCGGCCGACGGGCCGCACGCGGTGGGCAGCGTCGGCGCGGGGACCGGGGCGACCGTCGGGAAGCTCCTCGGCCGCGACGGGTGGTGCAAAGGCGGTGTGGGGGCGGCGTCCGTGGTCACCCTCGACGGCGTGACCGTCGCGGCGCTCGCCGTCGTCAACGCGTTCGGGGACGTCGTCGACGAGCGCGGCGAGGTGATCGCCGGGGCGTGGCAGGCCGGCTGCGGCTTCGTGCGCGCCTGGGAGTACGCCCTGACGCACCCGCCGGTGCATCCGCGCCTCGCCGCCCGCGCCAGCACCACGCTCGTGTGCGTCGCCACCGACGGGCGGCTCACGAAAGCGGAGGCCACGCACGTGGCGCGCATGGCGCACGCCGGGGTGTGCCGCGCCGTCTCTCCCGTCCACACGCCGTTCGACGGCGACGTCGTGTTCTGCCTCGCCACGGGCGCGCGTCCCGCCGCCGTCACCACGGCCGGCATCGCGGCGGCCGAGGTCTCGGCCCGCGCCATCCGCCACGCGGTCCGCTGCGCCACGTCCGTGGCGGGGGTTCCCACCGGCGCGGAGCGCGGGTAGGCGCCCGGGCTACTCCCGGGAGAGCATCTCCGCGAGACGGCCCGCGCGGTCCAGTGCGTGCAGGTCGTCGAAGCCGCCGATCGCGGTGGCCCCGATGAAGATCTGCGGCAGGGTGGTGCGGCCCGTGCGCTCCGCCAGTGCGACGCGCGCCTCGTGGTCGCCGCGCTCGATGCGCACCTCGTCGAACGGCACCCCACGCGAGGCGAGCAGGCCCTTCGCGCGGTCGCAGTACGAGCAGCGGTCGCTGGTGTAGATGATGACGGGTGCCATCGGGGCGGCACGGTAGCGCCCCGGGCGGGACCCGCGCCCCGGGCGGGGCGTGCCGGTGCGATCATGGGCGAGTGGCACGCGGCCCCGGGAGCGACGTCGAGGCGGTGGTCCTCCGCACGATCCGCTACTCGGAGGCCGACAGCGTCATCGCGCTCCTCACGCGGGAGCACGGCCGGCTGTCCGCCATCGCGAAGGGCGCGCGGCGCGCCACGTCCCGGCTCGGCGGGCGGCTGCAGCCCGGGGTGCGCCTGCGCCTGACCCTCGTCGAGGGACGCGGAGACCTGTTCGCCGTGCGCGGCGCCCACGTCCTCGACGCCCACGCCGGGCTGTGGGTGGAGGGCTACCGCCTGGCCGCCGCCGGCTGCGTCCTCGAGACCGTGCTCCGGGTCACGGGGGAGCGGGAGCCCGACCCGGACGCGTACGCGCTCCTGTGCCGCACCCTCGACCTCCTCGCCGTCGCGCCGCGCCGGCAGGCGCCCGCCCGCCTCGACCCCCTCGTCCTCGGCCACCAGTGCAAGATGCTGGTGGTGGCGGGGATCCTCCCGCTCCTCACGCGCTGCGCATCCTGCGGCGCCGGGCCGCCGCTGCCCGGCTTCTCGGCCAGGATCGGCGGTTCGCTGTGCCCCGCCTGCGCCGGCCACGGCGAGCCGCTCGACCCGCCGGCGGCGGACGCGCTCGCCGCCCTGGTCGGTCGTCCCCTCGCCGACGCC
>JBFLWO010000332.1:0-3336 GCA_040757755.1 Actinomycetota bacterium | reverse complement strand
ACTCCCCCCGGTCGATCGACCCGTGCACCTCGATCGGGTCCGGGCTCCCCGCCCGCCGGTGCAGCCGGTCGATGTTCTGGGTGACGAGCGCCTTCACCACCCCGCGGCGCTGCAGCTCCGCCACCGCCCGGTGCGCGTCGTTCGGCTCCGCCGACCGCAGCATGTCGATGCGGGGACGGTGGAAGCTCCAGTACAGCTCCGGGTTGCTCATGAACGTCGACATCGTCGCGACCTTCATGGGGTCGAACCGCGCCCACGTCCCGGTCGGGGAGCGGAAGTCCGGGATGCCGCTCTCCGTCGAGATCCCTGCCCCCGTCAACGCCACGGCGTGCTCCGCGCCGGCGAGGAGCTGTGCGAGGGCCGCGGCCTCCCCGTCCGCGATTCCCGGTCCGTCCATGGCGGGAACGGTAGCGATCCCCGGCACGCGCGCATCCCCCGTCGTGGGTACCGGCGGCGGCGGCCGGGCCGTCCTCTATCCTGCGCGCCGTGGCCGATCCGACCGCACGCCCCGACGGGCGCCGCCCCGACGAGCTCCGCCCCGTCGGGTTCCAGCCGGGGTTCGTCGAGACGGCCACCGGCAGCACCCTCGTCACCGTGGGACGCACCCGCGTCATCTGCACCGCATCGGTGGAGGAGGGGGTGCCCCCGTGGCGCCGCGGCCAGGGCCTCGGGTGGCTCACCGCCGAGTACGGGATGCTGCCGGCCTCCACGGGCGAGCGCCGCGCCCGCGAGTCGACCCGCGGCAAGGTCGACGGCCGCACCCAGGAGATCCAGCGGCTCATCGGCCGGTCGCTGCGCGCCGTCACCGACCTCGCCGCCCTCGGGGAGCGCACCGTGTGGGTCGACTGCGACGTCCTCACCGCCGACGGCGGCACCCGCTGCGCCTCCATCTGCGGCGCCTACGTCGCGCTCGAGCTGGCCCTGCGAAGCCTCGTCGCCGACGGCCGCCTGCGGGACGTGCCGCTTCGCGACTCCGTCGCCGCCGTCAGCGTCGGGATCGTCGGCGGCCGGCCGCGCCTCGACCTCGCCTACCTCGAGGACGCCGCCGCCGAGGTGGACATGAACGTCGTGATGACCGGTACCGGGCGGCTCGTCGAGGTGCAGGCCACCGGCGAGGAGGCCACCTTCTCCCGCGACGAGCTCGACGCGATGCTCTCCCTCGCCGCCGGCGGGGTCGCGGAGCTGCGGGCCCTGCAGGAGCGTGCCGTCGCGGTGCCCGTGCCGGTGGCCGAATGAGGATCGTCCTCGCCACCGGCAACCGCGACAAGGTCGCGGAGCTCACCGCCCTCCTCGCGCCCGCCTCGGTGGAGGCGGCCCCCGACGGCTTCGACGTGGAGGAGACCGGCACCACGCTCCTGCAGAACGCCTGGATGAAGGCGGCGGCCCTGCGCGAGAAGGCGGGGCCCGACGCCGTCGTCGTCGCCGACGACTCCGGCCTCGCGGTCCGCGCCCTCGGCGGGCGCCCCGGCGTGTTCAGCTCCCGCTACGCCGGCTCCGACGCCACGTACGAGGACAACTGCCGGCGCCTGCTGCAGGAGCTCGACGGGCTGAAGGACCGCCGCGCCGCGGTCGTCGCGGTGCTCGTCGCCCTCGCGCCGCGCGGCGACGCGTTCGTCGCGTGCGGCACCTGCCCGGGCGACATCGCCCCCGCGCCGCGCGGCACCGGCGGGTTCGGCTACGACCCGGTCTTCATCCCGGACGGGGAGGCGCGCACGATGGCGGAGATGACCGCCGCCGAGAAGGGCGCCATCTCGCACCGCGGCCGCGCCGCGCGGCGACTCGCCGCGGCGATGGGCCTCTCCGGCGCATGATCCTCGCGGGGCGGCGCGTCCTCGTCACCGGCGGGGCGGTGCGGGTGGGGCGCGCCCTCGCCCTGGCCTGCGCCGAGGCCGGGATGGACTGCGCGATCCACTACCGGGCCTCCGCCGCCCAGGCCGAGGAGGCGGTCGCCGAGTGCCGCGGGCACGGCGTGCGGGCCGTCGCGATCCCCGGTGACCTCTCCCGCGCCGAGGAGTGCCGCGCCGTCGTCGCCGCCGCGCAGGACGCGCTCGGCGGGGTCGACGTGCTGGTGAACTCGGCCGCGAACTTCGTCGCCGCCGACCTCCCCGCCGTCACGGAGGAGGACGTCGACCGGGTCCTCGCCGTGAACCTGAAGGCCCCGCTCTTCTGCGCGCAGGCCGCGGCCCCCGCCATGGTCGCGCAGGGGTGGGGGCGCATCGTGAACATCGCGGACGTCGCGGGCCTCGAGCCGTGGCCGCGGTTCCTCGTCCACGGCGCCGCCAAGGCCGGACTCGTGCACCTCACCCGCGGCCTCGCGCAGGAGCTCGCGCCGCACGTCCTCGTGAACGCGATCGCCCTCGGCACCGTGCTGATGCCGCCGGGCGCGACGCCCGAGGCGACCGCACGCTCCGCCGCGAAGGCCGTGCTCGGACGGGTCGGCGCGCCCGCCGACGCCGCCGGCGCCCTGCGCTACCTGCTGGAGGCCGACTACGTGACGGGGCACACGCTGGTCGTCGATGGTGGCAGGATGGTGCGCGCATGACCGCCGAGCGCCCCCCGTTCCCGCCCGCCTCCCGCCTCGTCTCCTGGGTCGTCACGTCCCTGGTGGTGGGGTGGCTCGCCGCCTACAACGTGATCCGCATCGCCGGCGGGTCCCCGCACGGCTCCGCGGCCGTCGCCCTCATCCCCGGCGTGGTCCTCGGCGTCGTCGTGCTCGTCGCGACCGTCGCGGTGTGGCGGCGCGCGCCGCAGCGCCCCGACGCGGGTCCCGCGGCGATCCCCGCCCCCGGGGCGCTCGACGCCCCCGCGCGGGACGCCCTGCGCCTCACCGGCATCGCGATCGGCGTGGTCGGGGTCATCGCGGTCGTGGTCGGCATCGTCGTCGCCCTCGACTGGGCCGACACGCCGGCCGCGTCGCGCAGCACCGCGAAGATCCTCGTCGCCGGCTGGGACGTGCTCGCCGGGGTGTGGCTCGTCAGCGAGTCGCCGCGGCTTCTGAACGGTCACGGCGACGCCCTCGAGTCCATCTCGATCGCCGCCGTCCTCAGCGCCGTGTTCGCGGGCGTCGGCCTCTCCCGCGGCTGGAGCGAGACCCCGCAGGTCGTCCTGATCGTCGTCGCGGCCGTCGGCGCCGCCGCCGCCCAGCTCGCCCACTGGCGCGCCGTGGGGGCGCGCGGCGTGCCATGGGGCGTCGCGGTGGTCGTGGCGATCACCATCCTCTCGCTCGTCCTCCCCCTGGGGCTGTGACCTCGGGCGCGGGGGGCGCGGTGCGCCTCGACTGTCCCCTGTGCCGGGCCACCGTCGCCGACGGCGACGAGCCCGCCCCGGGCCGCTGCC
>JBFLWO010000331.1:0-3342 GCA_040757755.1 Actinomycetota bacterium | reverse complement strand
CGCCGGCCGGGCGGCGTTGCGCGTGGGGTGGTCTCGGCCATCGGTCGGGCTCTCGGGCCCATGGTAGCCAGCGGCCGCCGGTCGGCGGCGCCCGTGCCCTGCCGCCGGCCCGCCGTCCACGCGCGGCGGAGAATGCCGCGTGCAGCGGACGTCGCCCCACCCGGACGCGGGTCGGAGGGACGGCCGGCGTTGGCTATCATCGACCGTCCTGTCGTATGGTCCGCGGACGCGGGCGGATGTGAGGAGCGGGAAGGAGGAGCGGACGGATCGAGCGCGGCACGCGGTCCGCCCCCGCCAGGGCACCGCGGCGCGACGCGCGACCGCCTGAGCGATGGCCCCCCGCGACGACGACAAGCTGGTCCGCCAGCTCTCCCTGATCGCGTTCCTGATGGCGCAGCAGCGCCCGGTGACCGCGGACGAGATCCACGAGTCCGTCGAGGGCTACGGGGGGATGAGCGAGCAGGCGTTCCTGCGCCGCTTCTACTCGGACCGCGGCGACATCGAGGCGATGGGCATCCGCCTGTCCGTCGAGCGCCCCGGCGACGACCCGTTTCAGGGCGACCTCTACGCCCTGACGCCCGAGAACTACTACCTGCCGGCGATCGACTTCGACGAGCGCGAGCTGTCGGCCCTGCAGACGTGCCTGTACCTCCTGGAGGGGCAGTTCGCCTACGCGGAGCCGCTGCGCCTGGCGCTGCAGCACCTCACCCTTGGCCGCCCCAGCCCCCTCGACGACCAGGCCGCGCGCACCGTGGCGGTGAACCTCCTGGGCCCCGACCATTCCGCCGAGGTCGCGACCCACCTCAGCAAGATCGAGTCGGCGATCGGTCGCCGCAAGACGATCCGGTTCACCTACTACACGATCGCCCGGGACGAGCTGTCGGAGCGGGAGGTCGACCCCTACAGCCTGCTGTACGCCGCGGGGCGCTGGTACATGGTGGGCTACTCGCGGGAGCGCGAGGACATGCGCGTGTTCCGGCTGTCGCGGATCCGCGGGAGGATCACCTTCAAGACGCGCGCCGAGCACGACTTCCCGCCGCCGCGCGACTTCGACCTGTCCCGGTACCGGGACCGCGCCCCGTGGCAGTTCGAGGACGGCGACGACCTCGCGCGCATCTCCCTGTCCCCCACCATCGCCTGGTGGGTGGAGCAGATGTTCGGCACGTACGGCCGGTGCGAGGCGGCGGCCGACGGCAGCGCCATGTACGAGACCGTGTACGGCAACCGCCGGGAGCTCGTCACGTGGATCCTGAGCCTGGGGGCCGAGGCGGAGGTGCTCGAGCCCGCGGACCTGCGGGACGCCGTCGTGGCGGCGCTCGAGACGATCCGGTCGCGGCACGAGGCCGGCGCGCACGGGCCGCCGGCCGCGCCGGCGGTCGCGGACGACGAGGAGGCGGAGCGCCCGGCCGCGCCCCCGGACGACGTCCTCGAGACGGTCGTTCCGGCGGAGCGCTTCACCCGTCTTCTCGCGCTGATGACGCGGCTCCTGTCCGCATGCGGGGACTCGCACCACGCCCACATCCCGCTCGCCGACCTGCGCAAGGGGCTCAACCTGAGCACGCAGGTCCTGCTGGAGGACCTGAACCTCCTGAACCTCATCAATTTCGGCGGTGGCTGCTACGCGCTGTACGCGCAGGTGGACGACGACGCTGTCCACGTGACGAAGGAGGTCTACGGCGACCGTTTCGCCCGCCCGGCGCGGCTGTCCCCGCTGGAGGCGAAGGCGTTGCTGTGGGCCCTCGAGTTCATCGGCGACCGCCTGCCGATCGACTCGGACGATGCCCTGGGGTCGGCTCGTCGCAAGATCGAGGCGGCGATCGGGGACGACAACCTGCCCCAGATCGAGCTCGGCCGGGTGCAGACGGCGAACGCCGACGTCGCCGCCGCCGTCGGCCGGGCGATCCGGGAGGAGCGGCTCCTCGAGATCGACTACTGGACCGAGTCGCGCGGCACGATCACCCAGCGCGTCATCGAGCCGCACCTGCTGGTGAACGCCCGTGACGCCTGGTACGTCGTCGCGTACTGCCGCCGCGCCCAGGATCGGCGGACGTTCCGCCTCGACCGGGTCCGCAGCGCCCGCGTGAGTGAGGAGCGCTTCGAGCGCCGCAGCGGCATGACGGCGGGTCCCTACCGCCCCTGGGGCGACCGCCGCGCCCCGGACGGCGCGCCGCTGGCGCAGAGCGCCTCCGTGTGGTGCAGCCCGGAGATCGCCCGCTGGCTGGCGGAGGAGCACCGGTCGCGGGAGCGCTACGCGGACGGGTCGGTGCTGGTGGAGATCCCCTACGCCAGCGAGGACTGGCTGGTGCGGGAGCTCCTGAAGTACCAGGGCGAGGCAGTGCTGTTCGAGCCTCCCGCCCTGCGCCGCACCGTCGCGGATCTCGCCGGCGCCGTGCTCGGCACGTACGCCGCGGGCCGCGCGTCGGGCCGGCCGCGCGCCCAGGCCAGGTAGCGCCTCCGGGCGCGCCGGCGCGCCGGTCACGCGGCACCCCGCCCCGGCGTCGCCCAGAAGCGCTGCGCGTCGCCGCGCACGACGAGCCCCTCCACCTCCAGGTGCGCGAGGGCGGCGGCGACCTCCCCGCCGGGGACGCCGAGCGCGTCCGCGAGCTGGTCGAGGCGCAGCGGCTCGCGGCGGAGCCGCTCGTGGACGCGCCCGGGGAGCCCCTCGGGCGCCGCGGGGTCCGCCCCGGGCGCGGGCGACGACCAGGCGAGGCCGGGAAGCTCGGCGACGACGTCGTCCACCCCCTCGCACACCGCCGCGCCCGCGCGGATGAGGGCGTTGCAGCCCTCGGAGCACGCGGCGCCGGGAAAGCCGGGCACGGCCAGCACGGGTCGGCCCGCCTCCAGGGCGAAGTCCGCGGTGATGAGCGCGCCGGATCGGCGCCCCGCCTCCACGACGACGACCGCGTCGCACATCCCCGCCACGATGCGGTTGCGGGCGGGGAACCGCCAGGGCGCGGGGGGCGTGCCCGGCCAGTGCTCGGACACCACCACCCCGCCGGCCGCGAGCATCCGGTCGAGGAGACCGGCGTTGCGCCGCGGGTACGGCGTGTCGACGCCGGTGCCGAGCACCGCGACCCCGCCGGCGCCGGCCTCGAGGGCCCCCGCGTGGGCGGCCGCGTCGATGCCGCGCGCCAGGCCGCTCACGACGACGGCGCCGCGCACCGCCAGGTCGCGCGCCAGGCCATGGGCGAAGGACAGTCCGCCGCCCGTGCCGGCCCGGCAGCCGACCACCGCCACCGCCGGGGCCTCGGCGAGTGCGGCGAGTGCCTCCACCGGCCCGCGCACGAACAGCCCGAACGGGGGGTCGGGGAGCGCGGCGAGCGCCACCGGATACGCGGGGTC
>JBFLWO010000330.1:0-3345 GCA_040757755.1 Actinomycetota bacterium | reverse complement strand
ATGGCTTCGGCGATCCGGAACTCGAGGTCGCCCGCGCCGAGCTCGCGGGCGAGCTCGAGCGCGCGCCGGAGCTCGGCCCGCCAGCCGACCGATCGGGTGCGCAGGCCGATGCTGCCGACGAGCCACCGTGCCTGCGCCTCCAGCTCGGCGGAGCCCGTCGCGAGAGCGAGCGCGTGCGTCGCCCGCTCCTCGGCGATCCCCGGGTCGAGGTCGAACAGGAGCGCCTGCGTCTCGGCGATCTGCGCGTCGTGCAGGGCGAGCCGTGCCTCGATCTCGGTTTCCGTCCCGTCGACGAGAGCGAGCCCCAGGGCGCATTCCGCGCGCGCCTCCTCCACGTCGGTCCGGGAGAGAGCGACCCGCGACCGGTACAGGTGGCGCCGCGCCGCGACCGTCGCGTCCTGCGCCGCGACGTCGTCGAGCAGGCGAGCCGCGCGCTCGCAGAGATCCGCCTCGGCCAGAGCCGCCGCCGCCTCGACGCGCAGTGCGTCCCCGCCCGGGCCCTCGGCGCAGCGCGCCGCGAGCTCGAGGTGCAGCGCCCGCTCCCCGGGCGTGGACGCCAGCGCAGCCGCCTCCATGGCGAGGGTGTGCGCCTGCTCCGGCGCGCCGGCGGCAGCCAGGTGCCGTGCGCGCTCGCCCGGGTCGGGGGAGCACGCGGCCAGCGCCACGCCCAGGTCGCGTCGCGTGTCGCCGTCGAGCGCGGCGGCCGCTGTCTCGGCGAGAAGCGCGTGCCGCACCGCGACATCGGTGTCGCGCCGCTGCGCGAGGCCCGACTCGACGAGCTCGCCGCCGCCGCGACCGAGGACGTCCGCGGGCAGCGGTCGTCCCGCGAGGGAGAGCATGTCCATCGCCCGGCGGGCGGCCGGGGAGAGGAGCCGCAGACGGGCGTCGATCGCGAGCCTCAGGCTGGCGCTCGGCTCGCCGGTGGCGGCCAGCTCCTCGATCATGAGCGGGTTCCCGCCGGCCCGTGCGGCAAGGGTCGTGGCGGCAGCGGGCGCGATCCCGGGCCGCAGCCGCGTGACGAGCGCGACGGCGTCGTCGTTCTCCAGCGGCTCCAGGGCGAGGCGGACGAAGCCGGCGGCGTCGAGCTCGGCGAGGGTCGCGTCGAACGCCGGGTCGCCGCGGCGCACCGCCGCGACGAGCGGCACGCGCCCGGCCAGGTGCGGGATCGCCGCCCGCGTCTCGCGGTCGGCCCAGTGCACGTCGTCGAGGAAGAGGAGGCCGTCGCCGACGGCGCGCTCCACCTCGCCGGCGACCCGGGCCGGGTCGCCCGCCGGGGCGCGGCCGAGGAGCCGGCGGAAGGGAAGGTATGGGTGCCACGACAGCGTGGCGAGCGCCCCCGCCTCCACGATCGGCCGCCCCGACCGCGCGGCGGCCTCGCGGACGGCCGCCGTCTTCCCCACGCCGGCCTCGCCGAGGACGACGGCGGGCCGCCCGCCGGCGACGAGCCGCTCCAGCTCCGCAAGCTCCCGATCCCGCCCGAGTATCACGGAGAGGGATTCTCGCCGCGCGCGAGGCGTGGCCCAACACCGCGACGACGGGTCCACCGTGGCGCCGGTGGCGCAACTCCACGATGACGGTGCGGGGTGGCGCCCCTAGCGTCGGGCGGCACGGCGCGGCGCCGCCGAACTCGACCGGACGAAGGAGCAGAGCAATGGGCACGACCCGAGTGCGCCGTGTGCGCGCGTGGGCGGGTGCGGGCATCGCGGGGCTGGCGACGCTCATCCTCGGGATGACGCTGATCCCGGCCGCGGCGGCCGTGGACAGGCGCCCCGAGTTCGTGATCGCCTCCATCGGCGACTCGTACGCCGCGGGGGAGGGGACGCCGATCCGGGCGGGGTCGTTCAACGCCGAAGGCATCCTCCAGTCGGGTGGCTCCGAGGAGGCGTGGGGGGGCTTCGCCGGCCTCGGCAGCACCTACGACTTCGCCGGGGACACGGCCGCGGACCTCTGCCACCGCTCCCGGAACGCCGGCGCGGCGGTGGCGGCCAAGACGCTCCAGGACAGGTACCCCGGCATCCACGTCGTGTTCCGCTCGTTCGCGTGCTCCGGCGCGACGATCCCGTCGGGGCTGATCGGGCCGTACGGCGGGGCCGACGCCGCCCTCGCCGTCTCCCGGCCGGACCAGCTGCCGCAGATCCAGCAGCTCGACTCGTTCATCGCCGGGCGCGCCAACCGCAACCTCGACGCCCTCGTGGTCGGAATCGGCGGCAACGACCTCGGCTTCGCGGGGATCGTCGCCATGTGCCTGCTGCCCCACGAGCGCGCCGCCGTGCTGGGCGCGGGGCTCGGCACCGTCGTCAGCTTCGCCCTCGGCGGGCCGATCCTCGGGTACTCCTTCGCCCCGACCGCCGCCATCCTCGGCGGGATCGCGGGCAACGCCCTGGCCGGCTGCGACGGATGGGGAATCGAGACGACGGTGCTCGACGTCCTCATCCCGAACGTGCAGGACGCATACGCCGACCTCGACCAGGCGATCGGCGGCACCCGCGCAGGGCCGGCGAACGTCCGGCTGCGCTTCACGCCCGACGAGGTGTACCTCACGGAGTACCCGGACCCCACGCACGACGAGAACGGGGCCTTCTGCGACGGGACCGGCTTCCCGGATGGGGAGGTCTACGCGAACATCACCCGGGACGAGGCGCGCTGGGTGTTCGAGGAGGCGCTCGCGCGCATCAACGCGGCGGTCCGTGACGGCGCGACGGCGCAGGGCTGGACGTACGTCGGCGGCATCCAGAACGCCTTCCGCCGGCACGGGGTGTGCTCGACGAGCTCGTGGTTCAACCAGAACAACGCGTCGCTGCGCCGGCAGGGCGCCGACCTCCTGGTCGGCTACCCGCTCCTGATCCCCTCCCAGGTCGCCTCCCGCATCTTCACCGCCTCGGTGTTCGGCCGGCACCTCAGCGGTGGCGTCGCCCATCCGAGCGTCGACGGGCAGGCGGAGTACGGCCGGCGCATCTTCACGCGGCTGGAGCAGCAGCTCCTCGGGCGCTTCGGCATCACGGTCGCGCCGGTGCTCACCGTGGCCCGCTACCACTCCTCCCCGCCCAGCCCCCAGGACGCCTACAAGCTGCGCCTGACGTGGACGGCGGCCGGCATCGCGGCCCCGATCCTGCGGTGGGAGGTTCGCAACGGCAAGCTGGCGACCGCCCGGCGCCCGATCTCGATCCCGCAGCCGGCGGGTGGCGCGACGCCGAGCTACGTGCACACCGGAGTGGGCAGCTACACCTTCACGGTCCGCGCCTGCGGGCATGTCGGCTGCGGCCCGTGGTCGGCGCCGGTGCGCCGCGAGGTGCCCTAGCCGTCTCCCGGTTCCATCCGGGTCTCCTCGGAGGCCGGGGGCGTCAC
>JBFLWO010000329.1:0-3382 GCA_040757755.1 Actinomycetota bacterium | reverse complement strand
CGGGCGTGGCGCGACCCGCGCACCCCCCCGCCCCCGGGGCGGCGCGCCGCCACCCGGCGGCCGATCCGGGCGATCACGCGGGGCGTCACCCCGCCCTCTGCGGCACCGTCCCCCATCTACTCCCACTCCCCCGCGGGCCCGGTCGCCGCCAACCCCTCCACCTCCTGCAGGAACAGACGCCGGTCCCGGTGCTCCAAGTCGAGGATGTCATCGAGGGACCAGTGGAGGTGATAGGCGAGCCGGGCCGCCTCCCGGAGAAGACCCCCGGGCGACGGCCCGCTCATTCCCCCAGGCGCCCATCCTCGATCTCCGTGAGGTCCACCTCGAAGGCGTGCTTGCACGCCGGGCACGTCACCGACCCGACCGCCTCCCCATCCGTGTTCAACCTCTCGTACAGGCGCTGCAGGTGGTCGAAGTCGGCGGCGAACAGCCCCTCCACCACCTCCGGCGTGATCTCCGTCACGTCCCCGATGCGGGTCACCACCCGCGCCAGCAGGAGGACGCTGAGATACGCCTCGTTCTGGCGGACGGCCGGGTCGCGCAGCGGCTCGATCTCGTCCCGCGCCGTCGCCAGCCGCATGGTGCCGGTCCGGTGCACCGCACCGGAGGCGTCCACGTAGCCGCGCGGCAGCGTGAACTCGTACTCGGTTCGCATCGCGCTCCCGGCCGCCGTCGCCATCGTCCTACTCGCGCTCCAGGCCCTCGTGGGCGATCTGGACCTCCTCGACCGCCACCTCGCTGGACTTCGGGTCGAGGCTCGCGCCGGTGTACTTGATCGGCCAGCCCTGCACGAACTTCCAGCGGGCGATCGGGCTGCCCGTGTAGTCGAGCAGCTCGATGAAGCCGTCGGTGCGGGCCTTGTCCGGACCCTCCTTGATCACCTGGTCACGCCACTGCCACAGGTCCGCGCTCTCGTCGACACCGCGCTTCAGCGTGATGTTCGACCACTTCAGCGGCCCGGCCACCTTGCGGATGACGGGACGTCCCTGCTCGTCGACCGACGTGTGCTCGATGACCGAGTTCTCCGAGTCGAGGCCCTGGCACTCGCGGAAGTTCCCGATCCCCTCCTTCCCGCCGATCGACAGGCGGAAATGGGATGCGGGACGTGGTTCCTTCGGTGGCATCTATGACTCCTTGATCTGTCTCGTCGACGGGGGGCCTACGCGCTGACCTCGGCGGCGCCGGCCGTGAACTGGCTGATCCGGAACACCACGAACTCGGCGGGCTTCACCGGCGAGATCCCGCACTCGATGACCACCTGGCCGGCCTCGATCACGTCCGGCGGGTTCGTCTCGGCGTCGCACTTCACGAAGAACGCCTGCTCCGGGGTGGCGCCAAACAGGGCGCCGTCCCGCCACACGCGCATCAGGAAGTTGTGCGTCGAGATCCGCAGGCGGGTCCACAGCCGGTCGTCGTTCGGCTCGAAGACCGCCCACTGCGTCCCCTCGATGATCGACTCGCAGATGTAGTTGAAGAGACGGCGCACGTTCAGGTAGCGCCACTCCGGGTCGCTCGACAGGGTGCGGGCGCCCCAGATGCGGATGCCGCGCCCCGGGAACGCCCGGATGCAGTTGATGCCCTTCTGGTTCAGGCCGCCCTGCTCCTCGTGGGTGACCTGCACCCCGAGGCCGTTCACGCCGAGCACCACCTCGTTCGCCGGGGCCTTGTGCACGCCGCGGCTGCCGTCGGTGCGCGCCCACACGCCGGCGACGTGGCCGGACGGCGGCACGAGCAGCGGGCGGTTCGTGATCGGGTCCATGACCTCGATCCACGGGTAGTAGAGGGCCGCGAACTTCGAGTCGTAGCCGGCGGTGTTCATCCGCCAGTCGAACACGTCCTGCGGCATCTGGCCGGGCGGCGCGTCCAGGATCGCCATCCGGTCGCCCATGCCCTCGCAGTGGGCGATCATCTTCCCCTGGAGGTCGCGCACCGGCACGTCGTCGCCGTTCGCCGCGAGCGTCCATGCGTCCGGCATGCACACCATCGTGACCTCGTCGACGGCGGCGAGGGTCCCCATGCCCTGGCGGCGGGCGACGTCACCCTCGAAGTCCTTCGCGGCGAGGCCGCTCGGCGCCTGCGCCGCGGCGACGAGCGCGTAGCTGCCGGTCGCCGGGACGCGCTGCGCCTCGGGCAGCGACGCGCCGGTCTCCTCCAGCTTGATGAGCTTCGACGCGGCGTTCACCTTCGTGGCGATGTTGCCGCGCCCCTTCTTCAGGCTGAGGCCCTCGTGGGTCTCGGTCTGGTTGCCGGCGGTGACGACGAGGCGGTAGGTGCCGCCCTCCTCGCCCTTCTCCTCGCCACCCTCCTCGCCGTCCGCCTTCGGCGGCGCGGGCTCCTGGGTGAGCTCCAGGCTGATCGGCCCGTCGATGCCGGGCAGGGCCACCGCCCGGAACGTCTCGAGCTGCGGGTTCGTCGCGGCGGGAAGCGCCGCGGACGGGCGCGGCGCCTCGCCGCCGCCGTCGGGGGACCCGACCCGCACCACCCAGCACAGGCCGCCGCCGTTCTGGAAGAAGCCGTACACCGCGTGCGCGAGGTAGGCGCCCTCCATGAACGGGCCGCTGTCCGGGTTCGCCGGGTCGCTGAACGTCCGCGCGAACTGGGTCCAGTTCGCGATGCGCATCGGCGTGTTGACGGGACCGCCGGGCGCGAGCCCGACGAACGCCGCGATCGAGGTGCCGACGCCCTCGATCGGCTTCGACTGGGCGGGGATCTCCTCGACGTAGACCCCGGGGGTCAGGTAGGTGGGCATTCAGTCTCCCTCTCGGGCGGGTTGCCGTGACTTGAGCTCGTTGAGCAGCGCGTCGGGCGCGGCCGTCGGTATGCGCCTCGGCGCCGAGCTTCCGGGGTCGTAGACCTCCATCTCCGACTCGTCCCGCGACCAGAGGATCACCTTGGCGGCGGGGGCGGCCATGCGGACCCGGCTTCCGAGGTCGTGGGACGCCTCGTGGTCCAGGCCGAGGACCACCGCGTCGGGGGCGAGGCGCGCGGCGCTCGCCACGATCGCGGAGCCCGTCTCGTCCACCACGTCCATGCCGTCGTCGGCGAGGAGGCGGCTCATTCCGATCAGGGCCATGGGCTCGAGGTTCCCGAGAAGCACGCAGGGTCGCCGGACGTCGTCCGCTGGCACGGCGCGATGCTCCCCGCCCCGGGCGCGCCGCACCACCAGCAAGCGGCCAGCGATTCGGGCAGGGAGGACTGCCCCAACGGACATCGCCGGGGGCCCCTACGCCCGCTTCTTGCGCGCGGGCGCACGGGGCGGCGCGTCACGGCCCGGCCCCACGGTGATCTCGAGCGCCTGCGCCGGCACGTCGACCGTCGCGGCGCCCTCCCGGCCGTCGGCGGTGCGGGCGAGGAACGTGTGCTCCCCGGCGCGGACCCGGTC
>JBFLWO010000328.1:0-3415 GCA_040757755.1 Actinomycetota bacterium | reverse complement strand
GTTCGGGTGGCGCACCCTCGTCGAGGTCGACCCGGAGCCCGCCACCGTGATGGAGGGCCTGAACCGCCAGCTGTCCGGGCCGCGGGAGCGGGCCGAGGGCGTCTTCGCGAGCCTCCTGTACGTCCTCATGTCCCCCGGCGGCCGCCTGCAGCTCGCCTGCGCCGGCCACCCCCAGCCGCTCCTCCTCGCCGGCCCGCGCTGCGACTTCGTCGACGTCGGGGTGGGGCCGGTGCTCGGCGTGCTCGACCACCCCGGCTGGCCCGTCACCGAGGTCACCCTCCCGCCGGGCGGCACCCTCGTGATGTTCACGGACGGCCTCACGGAGGCCCGCCGCGGCCTCGACTTCTTCGGGGAGGACCGGGTGCGCGACGTGGTGGCCCGCGACGCCGCCGCCCCCCTCGAGGCCCGGGTGGAGCGGCTCATCGACGCGGCCCGCCGCCACGACGACAAGGGCCTGCGCGACGACCTGGTGGTGCTCGCGATCGAGCGGATCGGCCGGTACGCGGAGGAGCCCGCCCCGCCGTCCGGCGGCGGCGTCGGCGTGCCGATGCCGCCCATCGCCCTCTAGAGGGCCCCTCCGGGCCGCGCTGCGGCGTAGAGGAGATGCCCCTCAGCGGGGCACCCTCCCCTGCCGATCACCCCGGTAGCGAACGTCGGCCACCCGGTCCCCTCGGTGCCGCGGTGTGGAGGAGCGAGACGATGTCGAGAGGCACACCCGGCGCAGCGGGCACGGGGGCGGTGAGGAGGTGGATCCGCGCGGCGTGGGGATGGGTGCGGGAGGTGCGTCTCAGCGCGCTGCAGGTCGCCGTGATCGCGGGCATCGCGGTGGTGTCCGCCGGGGCCGCGACCGCGGCGTGGCTGTACGAGGAGCAGCGCGAGGGGGACGCGCGGCGCGGGTGGGCCGACGGGGCCGCCCGGGACCTGGGCGAGCAGTACGACAAGGTCTCCGGTGCCGTGCTCGGCGTGCGGGCGCTCTTCGCCGCGTCCGACGTCGTGACCGAGGACGAGTTCGGCCGCTTCGCCGAGGTCGAGCAGCGCGTGTCCGGTCTGGGCGCGTTCGCGTGGGTGCCGCGTGTGAAGGCCGGCGACCGCGCCCGCTTCGAGGCGACCGCGGGCTTCCGGATCACGGAGCAGCGCGCCGACGGCGCGTTCCTGCCGGCCCCGACTCGTGCCGAGTACTTCCCGCTCCGGTACCTGTGGCCCCTCACCCCCCGCGACCGGGCCGCCCGGGGCCTCAACGTGGGGGCCCAGGACTCCGAGCTGGCGCGGGCGCGCGACACCGGGACGACCGTGCTGGGACCGTCGTTCCGCATGGGCGAGGGTCCGAACGGGCCTCTGGGCGCGGCGATCTCCGCGGCCGTCTACGACACGGGAACCCCGCCGCCGACGGTCGCGGCACGCCGCACCGCCCTGGCGGGCTACGCCGGCGGCGTCTTCACGATCGCGGAGCTGGGACGGCACGTGGAAAGCGAGCTTCCGGCAGGTGCCCACGTCGAGCTGCGCGACGGCGACCGGACCGTGTACGGGCAGGCGGGACTCGCCGGTGCGGTCGACCGTCCGGTCACGCTCGGCGGGCGGCGGTGGACGCTGCGGGTCGCCCTCGCCCCCGCCGGCGACCGGTGGCTGTTCGTCGCGGGCATCGGCGCCGGGGGCGTCGCCCTCACCGTGCTCGCCACCGCCCTGTTCGCCCTGTCGAACCGCCGGCGTCGCGAGCGCGACAGCGCCCAGGCGCGGCTCAGCGCCCTCGTCCGCAACTCCACCGACCTGATCTGCGTGATCGACGGGGACGGCCGCATCGCCTACCTGAGCCCCGCCGCCGAGTCCCTCCTCGGCCACGGGCCCGACGAGCTCCTCGGGACCCGCCTCCAGGACCTCCTCCACCCCGACGACGGCCACGCGGTCCTCGCGCCCCTGTCCGACCCGGCGCGCGCCCACGGCGACAGCCTGCGCGTGGAGTGCCGGTGGCGCACCGCGGCGGGCGGGTGGGTGAGCGGCGAGACGACCCTCGCGAACCTGCGGGACGACCCGGACGTGCGCGGCTGGGTGCTGAACACGCGGGACGTGACGGAGCGCAAGGCGCTGGAGGCGGAGCTGGTGCACCAGGCGTTCCACGACCCCCTCACCGGCCTCGCCAACCGCGCCCTGTTCCGGGACCGCGCCATCCACCTCATGACGCGCCGCGACGCCGCCGCGGCCGTCCTGTTCTGCGACCTCGACGACTTCAAGAGCGTCAACGACGCGCTGGGCCACCAGGCGGGCGACGACCTCCTCATCGAGGTGGCGCGGCGCCTGCGCGACTGCGTCCGCGCAGGCGACACCGTCGCGCGCCTCGGCGGGGACGAGTTCGCCGTGCTCCTGGAGGAGGAGATCAGCGTCGCCAACGTGGACGCCGTCGCCTGGCGGGTGCTCGAGGCGGTGAGCGCCCCCGTGACGATCGCCGGCGAGGAGCTCGCCGTGTCGTGCAGCGTCGGCATCGCCACGCTCGACGAGGCGGAGAGCGCCGAGCACCTGCTGCGCAACGCCGACGTCGCGATGTACGCCGCGAAGGCCGCGGGGAAGGGCACCGTCTCCCGCTACCAGCCGGAGATGCACGCCGCGCTGCTCGACCGCCTGTCCCTGGCGGCCGACCTGTCACACGCGCTGGAGCGCGAGGAGCTGCGCGTCCACTACCAGCCCCTCGTGGAGCTCGGCACCGGCCGGGTCGTGGGGGTGGAGGCGCTGGCCCGGTGGGAGCACCCCCGGCGTGGCCTCGTGTCCCCCGCGCAGTTCATCGCCCTGGCGGAGGAGAGCGGGCTGATCGTCGACCTGGGGGAGACGGTGCTGTCGCAGGCGTGCCGGCAGGCGCGCCGCTGGCAGGACGACAGCCCGGGGCTCGAGTCGCTCACGATGAACGTGAACCTGTCGGCGCGGCAGCTCGCCGACCCGCGGCTCGTGGAGCGGGTCGCCCGCGCGCTCGCCGACAGCGGCCTCGCCCCTCAGCGACTCGTGCTGGAGATCACCGAGAGCGTCCTGATGAGCGACACCGACGGGGCCGTCGCCGCCCTGGCGGCCCTGAAGGAGCTGGGGGTGCGGGTCGCGATCGACGACTTCGGCACCGGCTACTCGTCGCTCGGCTACCTGGAGCGCCTGCCCGTCGACCAGCTCAAGGTGGACCGCATCTTCATCGAGGGGATCGACCGTCCCGACGGCGAGGCCCCCCTGGTGCAGGCGATCCTGGAGATCGGCCGGGTGATGGGGCTGGAGGTGACGGCCGAGGGGGTGGAGAGCGCCGGTCAGGCCGAGTACCTGAGGGCGGTGGGGGTGGACGTCGCCCAGGGCTACTACTTCGCCCGTCCCGTCAGCGCGGGCCAGATCCGGGCGACCCTCGACGGGCGCCCCCTGCCGCGCGGCGGGGAGCCGGCCGCGGGGGAGGCGG
>JBFLWO010000327.1:0-3422 GCA_040757755.1 Actinomycetota bacterium | reverse complement strand
CATCTGCGGCTCTTCCGGATCGGCGGGCGCGTCGCGTCGCTCAGCGCGTCGGTGGGGGTCCTGTACCTGGGGCTGTCGACCCTCGTGTGGCTCGGCGCCGAGCCGTACTCCGTCGCCTGGTGGGGGGCACACGCCGCGGACGGCGTCGGCGTGCTCCTGGCGGCCGCCGGGCTCGGGTTGGCGCACCGCCGCGACGGGTCCCTCGTCCCGACCCTGGCGCCGGTGGTGAACCGCGACCCCCTCGTCGCGCTGGAGCTGGGGCTCACCCCCGTCGTGCACCGCTTCGTCGCCGCGCTGTCGGAGAAGGACCCGGTGACGCGCCATCACGTCGTCCGGGTGGGCGAGCTGGCGATGCGGGTCGGGGTGCGGAGCGGGCTGGATCCGGATCGGCTCCGTGCCCTGGGCCTCGGGGCGCTCCTCCACGACATCGGGAAGCTCATGATCCCCGACGCGGTGCTCACCAAGCCCGGCCCCCTCACGGACGAGGAGTTCCGCGTGATGACGACCCACACCACATGGGGCTTCGATCTCATGTCGACCTCGCCGCTGCTCGCGCCCGCGGCACCGCTGGTGCGGTGGCATCACGAGCGCGTCGACGGCACGGGCTACCCCGACGGGCTGTCGGGGGACGCGATCCCGGTCGAGGCGGGCCTCATCAGCGTCTGCGACGCGTTCGACGCGATGACCTGGTCGAGGCCGTACCGGGACGGGATGGCGGTGGAGGCCGCGCTGGCGGTCCTTCAGGAGGGAGCGGGCAGCCAATGGGACCCCCGCGCGGTCGCCCTCGTCACGGCGGAGATCACCGAGAGCGGCCCGGTGGCGACCCCGCTGTTCGACCGGGTCGGCGAAGGCGACCTCCGCGCCGGTGATTCGCGCGAGGGAGGGGTCGTCGCCGTGTGCGGGGAGGCGCTGCCCGCCGCCGCCCGGGGGTGACGCTGCGGCCGCCCGCCGCGGGCGTCACGTGTCGGAGGCCTCCGGCGCACGTGTGAAGGCGCGAAGCTCCCAGAGCCGCCCGCGGTGCATGTGTGCCGGCTCCAGGCCCTGCCCGCGTGCGAGCGCGGCGAGCGTGGACGGCGGGTGCAGGTGGACCCGGAACGTCCGGCGGCTCAGGCGCTGGACCAGGTTCACGACGGCGACCCCGAGCCGCGTCCACCAGGCGTCCCGCGGGGAGGTGACGATCAGCATCCGCCGGGCGTGACCGGCGGCCGCGGTCGCGAGCGCGCCGATGTCGGGGTAGCAGCACACGACCCGATGCATGATCACGATGTCGGCCGGGGGGACCTCGTCCGGGCTCGCCGCGAAGTCCAGGTGGCGGCGCTCGACCCGTCCCGCGAGCCCCGCCTCGTCCAGCAGCCGGGCGGCGTGCGGCGCGTAGGCCTGCGAGATCTCGACGATCTCGGCGTGAGCCGCGCCGGCGCGCAGGAGCTCGATCTGGATCGCCCCGACGCCCCCACCCACCTCGAGGATCGTGCGCCCGGCGACCCCCGTGTGCCGGGCGAGGGCGACGATCCTCCGCGCCGTGCCGTCGAGGCCGCGCCGGCGGTAGCGTGCGGCGTCGCGACGGGCGACCCGGTCGGAGAAGAACTCGTCGCACCCGGTGGCCGTGCAGCAGCCCATGGTGCGCGAAGGATAGGCGCAGAGCCGACCGGATCCCCGGAAGGAGATCCCCGCCTCGGCGTCGCCGGCCGAAGGATCTGCTCGCCGAGGGCGGACCCGGTGCTGCGCGACCGCGTGTTCGAGGTGTCGAGGAGGTGGTGCCGCCTCATCGGTGCGGCGGACCGGAGCGCTCGATGCCGCCGAGGCGCTCCTCGGCGTCGCGGCGGCGGAACACCCCGACCAGGCGGCCGGCGGGCGTGGTGACGATGGCACTCCCGAGGCCCCGGTCCGTGAGGCGCCGCACGAGGTCACGCGCCGGCACGTTGGGCCGCACGGTGCTCGGGCCGGGCTCCATGACGTCCACCGCGCCGGCCGACGGCTCCGCGCGCAGGAGGGCGCCGCGCCGCACACGTCCCAGCACGATGCGCCGTTCGTTGAGCACGAGGAGGAACGCGTCGCCGCCGCCGCCCAGCCGCTCGCGCAGCCGCGCGACCGTGTCGCCGGGCCGGCAGGTCGGCGGGTCGGCGTCGACGAGGTCCCCGGCGTACGGCACAGTGGCGGCGCGGCCTTCCCGCGGCAGGCCGTTCGCCAGCCAGTCCGCCTTGCCGGCCACGTAGTCGTTGACGTCCTCGAACCCCAGCGCCTCGAGCCGCCACGCGGCCCGCGGGCTCATGTCTCAGAGGCCGTCGTAGCAGTAGACGACCACCGGCCGGCGGCGGTCGAGCCGCGCGGCGGTGCGGGCGTCGAGGTCCTTCAACGGCAGGCTCATCGCGCCGGGGAGGTGCTCTTCCGCGAACTCGGCCGCGGGCAGCACCTCGACGAGCTGCGCCCCCTCGGCGAGGAGGCGTCTCACCTGCGCCAGGTCGACGCTTCGCGGCATCAGCCCCCGCCCGCGTCGCCCGCGGGCGCGAGGGCCGCGCGGACCCAGTCGTCGGGCGGGGTGCCGCGGAGGCCCTGCGCGGTGGCGTACAGGCGGCACTTCAGCCCGTAGTCGGTGCGGTCCCCCGCCCCGGGGTCGACGTCGCGGCCGTCGACCCGCACGGTCGGGGAGCCGAGGAAGCGCTTGCGGTCGGCGTCCGCCGGCGAGTCGACGCGCACCTCGACCACCTCCGCCGCGGCGCCGGTCTCCCCGACCAGATCGCGCAAGTGCGGGAGGAACGCCTCGTGGTTCGGGCAGCCGTCGAAGTAGAGGACCTCGATGCGCATCATCCACCCTCCTCGATCCTCGAAGTCGCGGCCACGCCACGCTCGCCGTCGCGTGCGGCGCCGGATGCGGGACGACGCGCGGCCCCCCGTCCCGCGGGGCCTCGTGTGCGGCACCCGCACGCGCGCCGGCGACGGATCGCCGCCGCGACGGCCGTCGGCGGCCGCCGCATCAGCACGCCGATCCGATCCGGCGGCACGCCGCCACGTGCTCCGCGTTGTCGGCGAGCAGGCCCCTCCCGAGCGTCACGAGCTGCGACACCCGGGGGTCGGCGATCCGGTAGCGGATGCTGCGTCCGTGGCGGTCGCCGACGACGAACCCGCACCAGCGAAGGCACGCGAGGTGGTTCGACACCTTCGGCTGCGGCTCGCCGACACCCTCGACCAGCTCGCCGACGGACATCTCCCCCCGCGCTTCGAGCAGCTCAAGGATCCGCACGCGCGTCGGGTCGCCCAGGCCGCGGAAGTACTTGGCCAGAAGGTCGGCCTCGGCCGCGGAACGGGGCAGCGCGAAGGGCCCCGGGATCGGCTGCGTCGCCACGGTCACAAGGTATCAGCATTTCCTGATATGTCGAGCGTCACGGAGACGCGGGCGCCCCCGGGGGCTCGGCAACCGGGGCGCC
>JBFLWO010000326.1:0-3422 GCA_040757755.1 Actinomycetota bacterium | reverse complement strand
CCGGCGTGCCGAACCCGAGGGCGGCGACGGCGGCGAGGACGCCGAGGACGGCGACCCCGGCCGCACGCCGGTGCGCCGCCCCGCCCATCAGGTCAGGGGGGCCGCCACCCGCGCGAGGGCGTCGCGCACCAGGTCCTCGGCCCGCGCCTCACCGGCCATCGGCCCCGGCACGACGCGGTGCGCCAGGACGAGCGGGGCGAGCTCCTTCACGTCCTCCGGCAGCACGTGGCCACGGCCCGCGACGAGGGCGAGGGCCTTCGCCGAACGCAGGAGCGCGAGCCCCGCCCGGGGGCTCGCGCCCAGGAGGAGCCGCGGATCCTCCCGCGTCGCGACGCACACGTCCGTGACGTAGCGCGCCACCGACGCGTCCGCGTGGACCCGGCCGCAGGCCGCGACCGCCGCCCGAAGCCCCTCCTCGTCGGTCACCGCCTCCACCCGGCTCGCCGCCTCCGCCCCCGGCGCCCCGAGCTCCACGAGGAGCCGCGCCTCCTGGTCCGGCGGCGGGTACCCCAACGCGACCCGCATCGCGAACCGGTCGAGCTGCGCCTCCGGCAGCGGGTACGTCCCCTCGTACTCCACGGGGTTCTGCGTCGCGATGACCATGAACGGCGACGGCAGGGCGCGGGTCTCGCCGTCGACCGTCACCTGGGACTCCTCCATGCACTCGAGGAGCGCCGACTGGGTCTTCGGGGAGGCGCGGTTGATCTCGTCGACGAGCACGACGTTCGCGAACACCGGCCCGGGGCGGAACGCGAACGACTGGGTGCGCTGGTCGAGCACCGCCACCCCCGTCACGTCCGCCGGCAGCAGGTCCGCGGTGCACTGCAGCCGCGCGAAGCGGCAGCCCGCGGCGCGGGCGAGGCTCTTCGCCAGGGCGGTCTTCCCCACCCCCGGCACGTCCTCGATCAGCAGGTGGCCGCCGGACAGCATGCACGCCACCGCGGCGCGCAGCACCCGCGCCGGGGCCCGCACCGCGGCGGCGCACGCCGCGATCACGTCGCCGGCGACCTCCGACGCCCGGGCCAGGTCCTCGTCGTCGAGCGGGGCCGGGACGAGGGACAGGCGCTCCATCCCGGCCAGGGTACCAGCGCCCGGGCGATGCCCCGGCGAAGGACGTGTCAGGTCAGGAGCGTCTGGGCGACGTCGAGGATGCGCTCGGCGCACGCCGCCTTGCTCATCCGCGGCAGCGCCTCCTCCGCCTCCCCCGGGCCGATGATCGTGATCTCGTTGTCCGCCGCGCCGAACCCCGCCCCGTCCTGCGACACGTCGTTGAACACGAGCACGTCGACGCCCTTGCGCGCCCGCTTCTCCCGCGCGCGGGCCAGCCCGGCGGCGCCGTGCTCCGCCGCGAACCCCACGATCACCTGGCCGCCGCGGCGGCCCGCGACGATCTCGGTGAGAACGTCCTCGGTGCGCTCCAGCTCGATCGTGAGGGCGCCCTGGGCGGACTTGTCGATCTTCCCGGCGTGGGCGTCCCGGGGACGGTAGTCGGCGACGGCCGCCGCCATCAGGACGAGGTCGGCGGAGCCCGCCTCGGCCAGGGTCGCGACGCGAAGCTCAGCGGCGGTGGGGGCGTCGACGTACCGCACGCCGGGGCGGCGCGGCACCTCGATGTTCGCCGCGACCATCGTGACCTGCGCCCCGCGCGCCAGCGCCGCCGCCGCGAGGGCGTCCCCCATCCGGCCGGAGGAGCGGTTGCCGACGTAGCGGACGGCGTCCAGCGGCTCGCGGGTGCCGCCCGCGGTGACCAGCACCCGCCGGCCCCGCAGCCCGCCGCCGCCCGCGGCGAGACGCGCCTCGACGGCCGCGACGATGTCCACCGGCTCCGCGAGCCGGCCGGGGCCGACGTCGCCGTCGGCGAGGAGCCCCTCCCCCGGCGGGATGATCTGCGCCCCGCGCGCCTCCAGCAGCGCGAGGTTGTCGACCGTCGCCGGGTGCAGGTACATGCGCGTGTTCATCGCGGGGGCCACGAGCACCGGCCCCTCGAACGCCAGGTAGCAGGACGTGAGAAGCCCCTGCGCCGTGCCGACGGCCATGTGCGCGATCGTGTTCGCCGACGCCGGGGCGATCAGGAAGAGGTCCTTCCCGCGCACCACGTCGAGGTGGTTGTAGCCGGGCACGCCGGGATCGCCGAACATCGACTGCCCCACCGGGCGGCCCGACAGCGCCGCGAACGTCGCGGCCCCCACGAACCGCGTCGCGGTGCTCGTCATCACCACCGTCACCTCGTGGCCGCGACGCTGCAGCATCCGCAGCACGTCGACGGCCTTGTACGCGGCGATGCCGCCGGTGACGCCGAGGAGGATCTCGCTCACCGCGCCCTCGCCACCGCGCCCGTGACCTCCGCGACGACGTCGGCGAGGCGGTCCGCCGCCCGCTCCCGGTCCTCGTTCACGATCACGTGGTCGAACTCGGCCATCGCCTCCAGCTCGGTGCGCCCCACCTCCAGGCGGCGGGCGATGTCCGCCTCGTCCTCGGTGCCGCGGTCGCGCAGGCGGCGCGACAGCTCGTCCATCGACGGGGGCGCGATGAACACCGCCACCGCGTCCGGCAGCCTGCGGCGCACCGCCCGCGCGCCGATCAGCTCGATCTCGAGGATCACCGAGTGCCCGGCGGCGAGACGCCGCTCCACCTCCCACTCCGGCGTCCCGTACAGGTTCCCGGCGTACGTGACGTGCTCCAGGAACTCCCCCGCCGCGACGCGCCGCTCGAAGTCGTCACGCGTCATGAAGTGGTACTCGCGGCCGTCGCGCTCCCCCTGCCGCATGGGCCGCGTGGTGGCGGACACCGCGACGTCCAGCTCGTCGAAGCGCGGCAGGACGGCCTCGATCAGCGTGCCCTTCCCGGCGCCGGACGGGCCCGAGACGATGATGACGCGGCCGCGGCGGGCCGCCCTCTCGGACGAGGCGCCTACCGGTCCAGGAGCTCGAGCAGCTCGTTGCGCTGCCGCTCGGACAGCCCCCCCATGGTCTTTCCCTGAGAGATCCGGCAATGGTTCAGGAACCGCGTCGCCTTGACCTTCCCGCACTTCGGCACCGCCATCAGCATGTCAAAGACCTTGGCGGTCATCACGTACTCGGGCGGGCTCGCGATGATCTCCTGGATGGTGACGTTGCCCGTCTTCAGGTCCTTCTTGAGCTGGGCCCGTGCGGTGCGGATCTCGTTGGCCCGCTTGAGCGCGTCCATCCTCTGCGAGAGGGAGCGCTCGGGGGTCTGGGTGGCGGATCGGGGGGACGTCATGACCGGGGGGATTCTAGGTCCGGCCGGAACGCGGGTGCAAGGTCCTCTTTGCGGGTCTTTTCAGGGCGTTTTCACGCATGTTGCACGCCTTTTCTGGGGTCTGGAGGTGGACCTCGACTCGAGCCTGAGGGCCCGGGAGGCGGGGTCGGCGCGGCGGCTCAGGCGACCGCCGCGCCCTCCAG